>JAHDDR010000017.1:0-30158 GCA_020629255.1 Saprospiraceae bacterium
GGAGCCATTCCTTCAATTTAGGTGTCGGTTTCCCCAATTTAGCCAATACCTCCTTCAATGTCATCGAAGGACTAGGCGGTGGCGATCAAGGAGGAGCTTCTCCCAATTTTACCTTCAAATATGAATATGCCCTTACGGATGAAATCGGAATTGGGCCACATATTGGGTATTATACGGCAAAAACTCCGACCATCGCCAGTAACATTTTGGCCGGAGACATTATTGGTGTAGTCGATGATATTATTTGCATCCTAGACCCTTCTTCCTGCGATACGGTTTTCGCGACAGAAGATGGAGGTTCAGGCTACGATCGCATCCATGCCACCACGCTTGGAGCAAGAATTGCCTATCATAAAGGCAATTTTTAGGTATCGAAAAATTGGATGTATATGGTACCGCCCTTTTCGGATACAGTTTCATAAAACGTAAACGAGTCGGTGATGTCAATACAGATATCCCCAATGTTACTCCGCCTAATTTCGTATATAATACCAGTGCGGGAATCAGATATTTCATTACGCCTTCGCTTGGACTTTATGGCGAATTGGGCTACGGAAGTCTTACCGTCCTCAATATCGGCATGACGTATCGGATACTGCCAAAAAAATAAAATACATTTCAACAAGAACGCCGATTTTCCTGCTTGGAATTTCGGCGTTTTTTTTCAAGAATTATTTTCTAATTCAAATGCGATTCGACCATAGCCAACGCTTTGTCTATACCATTTGCATCTTTTCCTCCGGCTGTAGCAAAAAATGGTTGGCCACCGCCGCCGCCTTTGATTTCTTTTGCCAATTCTCGAATCATATTTCCGGCATGCAAGCCTTTACCTTCCACCAAAGATTTACTGACAATGATCATGAGTTGAGGTTTTTCCTTCACCACAGCTCCGAAAACAATCAAGGCATCACCGACTTCTTTTTCCAAATCATACCCTAAGGTTTTAATGGTATTGCTATCGTTCAAACTCAAACGGGATGTTAGGACATTCACACCATTTATTTCCTTGAATTTGGATTTCAACCCCTCCTTCAACCCCGATGCCTGAGCCGCCAATAATTTTTCCATTTCTTTTTTCAAGCCCTTGTTTTCATCTTGCAATTTGGTAATGACATCGACCAAATCTTTTGGGTTTTTAAACAAATCCCGTACTTGGTTCAAGGTATCCAATTGTCGATCCATATAAGAGGTTGCCCGTTCTGCTGTAATGCCCTCTATCCTTCGGATACCTGCCGCAATACTACTCTCTCCCATAATTTTGAAGTAGCCGATTTCCCCTGTCCTCTGGACGTGTGTTCCTCCACAAAGTTCTCTCGAATAATCTTTATCGAAGGTAATCATGCGAACTTCATCACCATATTTTTCACCGAACAACATGGTAGCTCCCGATTCTTCAGCATCTTTTAAAGAAATAATATTTTCTTCCAAAGGAATATTTTCCCGAATTTTAGCATTTACCATATTTTCGATTTCTGCTAATTCTTCTGGGGTCAATTTTTCCGGGTGTGAAAAATCAAAACGCACTTTATCCACACCAACTTCTTGCCCACGTTGCAGTGCATGAGCCCCTATCACTCGATGCAAAGCAGAGTGCAGTAAATGAGCCGCCGTATGGTTCTTCGATATAGCAGCCCGCTTAGAAATATTCACTTCTGCTCGTACATTCGCATTCGTATTTTCGGGTAAGCGATTCACTTGGTGAATGATTAAATCATTTTCTTTTACCGTATTGATAACCGCTATTTTCTCATCATCAAACCAGAGTAAACCAGTATCGCCAATTTGCCCCCCACTCTCGGCATAAAAAGGTGTTTTATCCAACACGATTTGATATTGATTTTTTCCTTTCACCTCAATCGTCCTAAATTTCACCAAGCGGGAATCATCAGAATATAAACTTTGATAACCAATGAATTCTACTCCATCCAAATCCATGAATTCGTGCCAATCGCCTACCGATTTTTGAGCATCGGCAGAAGCTCGATCCCTTTGTTTTTTCAATTCAACATCGTAACCTTTTCGATCAACCGTCAAGCCCCTTTCGGAAGCGATCAATTCTGTCAAATCTATCGGGAAACCGTAGGTATCTTTCAAGGTAAAAGCATCCACACCCGATACTTGTTGGTTTTGGACATCCAACTTATCAAATCGTTTCAAACCAGAAGATAAGGTTCTTAGAAACTGTTTTTCTTCTGCCAGAACCAATTTTTTAATGTGTTCTTCTTGTTGTCGGATTTCTGGAAAAACATCCTTGAACCCTTCTCCCAATAAAGGAATTAATTTATACAACAAAGGCTCTTTCACATCTAAGAAAGAATAGTAATATCGAACGGCTCTTCTTAATATCCGACGAATCACATAGCCTTCATCTTTATTGCTTGGAATCAAGCCATCCGCAATAGCAAAAGTAACCGCCCGGGCATGATCCGTAATCACCCGCATCGCAATATCCGACTTGGCACTCAAATCATAACTCCCTGTATATGACTTACCCGACTCTTTTTCCAAAAATCTGAAATAAGGCGTAAAAACATCCGTATCATAATTGGATGATTTCCCTTGCAATGCCATACAAAGTCGCTCGAATCCCATTCCCGTATCAATATGTTTTTCGGGCAATTCGACCAAGCTTTTATCTGCCATCCGATTGAATTGCATGAAAACCAAATTCCAGATTTCTACGACCATCGGATCATCCATGTTCACCAAGGTGGCTCCATCCACTTTCGCTCTTTCTTCATCGGACCTTAAATCGACATGGATTTCGGAACAAGGACCACAAGGCCCCGTTTCTCCCATTTCCCAAAAATTATCTTTTTTATCAAAATAAAGAATTCGATCTTCCGCGATGTGTTCTTTCCAATATTCGACCGCTTCCTTGTCTGCTTCTAGCCCTGCCTCTTTGTCTCCTTCAAAAACAGAAACATACAAGCGATCTTTGGGTAGTTTATACACATCTGTCAACAATTCCCAAGCCCAATCAATAGCTTCTTTCTTGAAATAATCTCCAAAAGACCAATTGCCCAACATTTCGAACATAGTATGGTGATAACTATCTATACCTACTTCTTCCAAATCGTTGTGTTTTCCTGAAACCCTAAGGCACTTCTGGGTATCGGCAACTCTCCTTGAATCAGGTGTTCTGTTTCCCAAGAAAAAATCCTTGAATTGATTCATTCCGGAATTGGTGAATTTCAAATCCGGATCTGACGGATTTACTATTGGAGCCGAAGGAACAATTTTATGTCCTTTTGATTCAAAAAAATCCAAAAAGGCTTGTCTGATTTCTTTTGATGTCATTTTATCTTTTATTTCTAATTTCCTACATAACAATAGAAAGACTTAATTCATTCCATGTCAAAAAAATTCAAATTTTTGTGATTTAATATCACCGGATAGGTTACAAAGCAACTATCCCAGTCGAAAATTGTCATTATTTTGTCCTATTTTAACTGAAATTATTTGAAATATGAACCGGCAACCCTAAATTTGGGGTTTTGGAAAGTACAAATGTACAAACCTTATAATAACTGAATCGCTAAATCCGCTGTATTTTAATTAAATCAGGTAGGACAACCACAGATGCATTATCGCAGATGAGAAAAGAAAAATTCGTTTATAACAAACAGACTTTACGGTACGAAAAAGTAGTCGAACCCTTAAAGGTTAAAATCCTTCGAGGCTTTGCTTATTCTTGTGCTGTAATTTTCTTTGCCTTCATAGCTTATTATATCATAGATTTCACTTTTGATTCCCCTAGTGAAAGGGCATTGAAACGTGAACTCCAGCAGTTTAAGACACAATATGGTGCCATTAATGCCCAATTGGATGATTATGCCAAGATTCTGGACAATATGAAGGAGCGTAATGAAGGTGCTTATACCATGGCATTTGGTATGAACCCTATTCATGAGGATGTTTGGGATGCCGGTACCGGGGGAGCCAAGAGATATTCCAATCTGACCAATTACCCCAATACCGGTGAATTAATGTTGGGTGTTACTGCTAAAGCGGATAAACTAGGTCGGCAAATGGCCATCCTTTCCCATAAATTGGATACGATTATTACTGTAGCAAAAGATCGAGAAAAAAGATTCGCTTCCATACCCTCTATCAAACCTATACGAGAAGATAAATTGAATCGAAGCATCAGATTCATGTCTGGTTTTGGTAGGAGAATGCACCCTATCCATAAAGTGATGAAGATGCACAAAGGCATTGACTTTTCAGCCAAGAAAGGTACTGAAATTTATGCTTCCGGTGATGGCAAGGTTATCAAGGTAAAAAACAAAAGAACCGGATACGGCAAACATGTTATCATTTCCCATGGCTATGGTTATGAAACCTTATATGCACACATGAGCAAGATGAATGTAAACGTAGGGGACGAAGTGAAAAAAGGGGAAGTCATTGGTCATGTAGGAAGTACAGGTACTTCTACTGCGCCCCACTTGCATTATGAAGTACATTATATGGGCAAAGCGGTAAATCCTATTCATTTTGTATTGGATGGTTTGAGCACAGAAGAATATCAGAAAATGATTGATATGTCTTCTTTGAATAACCAATCGTTTGACTAAAATTATTTTTGAATTTATTATTATCATTTATTGATGAAGAAATATATTGTATACAAAAAAGGCTTTCCAAAGGAAAGCCTTTTTTGCTTTTTGCTCGGATGGTTCATTTTTTTTACAGTAAGCTGTAATCTTGATGCAAAAAAAGAAGAGGAAGCTCGATTGGCTGAGGCCGCTCAAATTTTACAAGCGCAAAAAGATTCTATTGCAAAAGCGACTGCCTTAGAAGAAGAACGCCTCCGTTTGGAAGAAGAGAAAAGAAAGCTAGAAGAGGAAGAGAAAAAAGAAGAATTGGCAAAAAAAGAAGCAGAAGAAAAGAAAAAATCGGCTGAAAAAAAGAAAAAGAAAAAGGAAAAGCCGCCTATAAAAACTTATGCTTCCCCTCCTACTCCAGTTCCCAACGAAAATGGCTTACATGCTATCATTGGCGTTGGCGATATGATGCTGGGGACGAATTATCCTTCCAAAAATTATTTACCCGCTAATGGAGGGAGGAACTTGCTCTCTGATGTAGAAAGTACTCTTATTAATGCAGATGTCACTTTTGGGAATTTAGAAGGAACTATATTAGATACCGGAGGAAAAGTAAAACGTTGTTCCAACCCTGCATTGTGCTATGCTTTCCGATCTCCCGAAAATTATGTCGAACATTTTGTAAATGCTGGCTTTGATGTGGTGAGTATCGCCAACAACCATACAGGTGATTTCGGTGCAGAAGGACGCAGAAGAACCAAGGAGGTTTTGGAAGGAGCCAACATCGCCTATGCCGGTCTCGCCGGCTCTGACGAATATACGGTTTTCGAAAAAAACGGAATAAAATATGGCTTTGCTGCCTTTGCTCCCAACACCGGAACAGTGGACATTCGCAACATCAGTAAGGCTCAACAAATTGTACGGAAATTAGAAGGAATGAGTGATATCGTTATCGTTTCTTTTCATGGTGGGGCAGAAGGGAAAAAACACCAACATACGCCTTGTAAAACCGAACGATATGTAGGAGAAAACAGAGGGAATGTTTGTAAATTTTCCAAAGCGGTAATAGACGCCGGAGCAGACATTGTCTTTGGTCATGGACCACACGTTACCCGAGCAATGGAGTTATATAAGGATCGTTTTATCATTTATAGTCTCGGTAATTTTTGCACCTATGGTCGTTTTAATTTAAGGGATGCTGCGGGTATCGCTCCTATCGTGAAAGTATATGTTAATAGCGATGGTTCTTTCTCCCATGGTGAAATCACTCCGATTTATCAAGGCAAAACCCATGGTCCTAAAATTGATTCACGGAACAGAGCCATCCGAAAACTACAAGAACTGACCCAAACTGATTTTCCAAATTCAGGATTGGAAATTTATGACGATGGAACAATTATGAAAAAATAAGTTTAATAATACCCCAAAATAGCACCTACAACTACCCCAATCCAACTCATAATAAATAGGATTAGAAAAAATCGAAATGGTTTTCCAATTATACGATTCGTCTTTTTGGCAGAACGATTGATCTTCGCAATAGAAGATTTTAATCGGCTTCCTTTTATATCTTCATAGGACACCTCGTCTTCCTCTTGTGATAAATTGTCCGTAAAAAGGCCTACACTTTTAGAAATGCTCTTTTTCATCGGTACGAATTCGAGCACACCCGAAACCCTTGGAAAAACCACATCCTGAAAAGCTCTTTTGGTAAATTCGGAACGACTTAGGTTTTCTTCTCCATATTCTTTATACACATCATACATATCATCTATCGGAGAAATCAAACCTACCAAAACTTCTGAAACACTATTAATAACAATTCCCGAAAGAAATTTCACACCACCAAAGAAAACCAAGAATAGGAACCCTAGAGTACCTCCTATTATCAATAATAGATAATAGCCCCAAGGCACATCCATATACCACCCTAAAACAAGGGTGATTAAAAAAACAAGCAAGGCAACACTTACCGATTTGATCAATTGAAAAGGAACCGCTTTCGCTATCGTCCACAACGAAAATGCAGCAGCAATGGGATTATCACCATTGGCATCCTTATAGTTTTCCACAAACTCCTTGACTTGTTGTTTTTCCACCATTTGATTTTTTATTTTCCACAAAAATATCAAAACACATCGAAAAATGCCATCTACTTGGATTTATCGCTTTTCTGCTTGGATTTATCGACTTAATTGGAAATTAATCCTATTTTCACCCATATTGATGGAACAATGAACAACAGTAGGACAAAACGGAAAAACTTTAACTCAGCGACTCAGATTTTCTAATGTTGTCGCTCTTTCCAACTGTACGTTCGAAGTGTTTAGGAAATTTATTTTTGGACAATCTAAAACATTGATCCTATGATGGAATTATTGTATGAAGCAGTGCAACCAGCCAATATGATTTACACTATTCTTTTGGGATTGGCTATTTTATATGCCCTAACAGTAATGATAGGAATAATGGATATGGAAGCCTTTGATATTGACATCGATATCGATGCTGACGTCGACGCAGATATTGATGCTGATGTAAATGGTGGCGGATTTTTCCTTGAGGTTTTATCTTTCTTTAATTTAGGGCGAATTCCTTTTATGATTATATATTCTTTATCAGCGTTATTTATGTGGATGATGGGTATGATTAGCAATCATTATCTAGGCGGAAACGTATCTTATTCATTGATGTTATTAATTCCTATAACATTGATTAGTTTAATCATCACTAAAATTATAACTACCCCCTTAATTCCTGCTTTCAAAAGCATGAAGGAAGGTGTAAAGCCTACAGAATATATTGGCATGAAAGGAGAACTTTTACTTCCTATTTCCCCTAATGAGAAGAGTCAAATTGAAGTAATAATTGAAGGGGATGTTCATAGAATATCTGTAGCTCTAGCAGAAGGAGAAACTATGATGCTACCAAAAGGTACTGAAGTTTATATCACTGGAGTTTCTGAGGATAAATCATTTTATAGAATTTCAAAGGATGACATTATTTAAAATACAAATTAATAATATTTATTAAACCCTATAATTTTTTTACAATGAGTACAACAATGATGGTAATATTAGCTGGGATTATCCTAATTATTTTCTTCGCTGTAGTATATGCCATTTTATGGGCACTATGGTATAAAAAAGTCCCTCAAGGTATGGCAATGGTAAGAACAGGAAGAGGAGGAACCCATGTAGAATATGATAAAGGCATGCATGTAGTTCCTGTGCTCCACATGATGGAAATGATGGATTTGTCTGTAAAAACTATTGAGATTGCTCGAATGAAAGAAGATGGATTGATTTGCATGGATAATATCCGTGCAGATATAAAAGTTGTGTTCTTTGTTCGAGTTAATAAAAACGGTGGTGATATAAAAAATGTAGCTCAAACCATCGGTTGTAAAAGGGCCTCAGATCCAGAAACACTAAAAAATCTATTTGAAGCCAAATTTTCAGAGGCATTAAAGACAGTCGGTAAACAAATGGAATTCGAGCAGCTTTATGATTCTAGAGATGAATTCAAAAAGAAAATCTTATTATCCATTGGCAAAGATTTAAACGGATATGTTTTGGATGATTGTGCCATCGACTACTTAGAGCAAACTCCAATTGAATACTTAAAGGACAACAACATCCTAGATGCAGAAGGCATCAAAAAAATTACCGAGTTAACGGCTAATCAAAGAGTAAAAGCCAATTACATCCGACGTGAAGAAGAAAAAACCTTGAAGGAGCAAGATGTGGAAGCTAGGGAAGCGATCCTTGAGTATGAGCGTCAATTGGCAGAAAAAGAAGAAAGGCAAAAACGGGAAATTGCCAACATCAAGGCAAGGGAAGAAGCCGAAATTTCTAAAGTAAACGAGGAAGAAAGATTAAAAGCCGAATTGGAACGCATCAGCACCCAAGAGCAATTGGATGTGGCCGAAGAAAATAAATTGCGGCAAGTCATTGTTGCTGCTAAAAATAAGGAAAGAACCTAGGCGGTAGAAAATGAAAGAGTGGAAAAAGATCGCTTGTTGGAGCAGACCGAAAAGGAGAAGATTGTTACGCTAGCCGAAATCGAGAAAACACGTGCCATTGAGGAAGAGAAGAAAAACATCCAAGATGTGATTAAGGAGCGGGTAATGGTCGAAAAGAAAGTGGTCGAGGAAGAGGAGAAAATCAAAGATACCCGAGCCATTGCAGAGGCAGATCGTAAGAAAAGTGTAGCAATTATCCAAGCTGAAGAAGCTGGTGATTCTGCTAAAATCCAAGCCGAAAAATTAGCCGAAGCCGAAAGAATCGCTGCAGAAATTAACGCCAAGAAAATTTTGATAGATGCGGAAGCAGCCATGAAGGCCGCAGAGAAAGATGCCGAATCCAGAAAAATTATTGCAGAAGCAAAAGCCGCTGAAGAAGCAACCATCGGATTATCCGAAGCACAAGTTATCGAGGCAAAAGCCAAAGCCAAAGAATTGGAAGGCTTGACCGAAGCGAAAGTCATGGAGCAAAAAGCTATTGCGGAAGCAAGAGGTATTGAGCATAAATCTGTCGCTATCGAAAAACAAGGTTTAGCGGAAGCCAAAGTCATCGAAGAGCAAGGAATGGCAGAAGCCAAAGTATTGGAGCAAAAAGCCATCGCAGATGCCAAAGGAGTAGAAGAGAAAGCATTGGCCATGAAAAAATTGGATGGCGTAGGCAAAGAGCACGAGGAGTTCAAGTTGAGATTAGAAAAAGACAAAGCTGTTGAGTTGGCTGAAATCGACATCCAAAAAGCGATTGCCGAAGCTCAGGCATTGGCATTGGCAGAGGCCTTCAAAAATGCCAATATCGATATTGTAGGCGGAGAAGAAACTTTCATCAATAATATTATGAAAGCCATTAACCAAGGAAAAGCAGTCGATAGATTGATGGACAACAGCAAGACTTTATCTAGCATCAAATCCAATTTATTGGGTGGTGGATCTTTGGTGGAAAAAGTAAAAATGTTGACCGATTCCGTGGGTATTGGAACCGACGACATCAAAAATTTAACCATGGCTGCCTTGATGTTGAAATTACGTGACCAAGTTTCAGATTCCGACAAAGGTATCGTAGCAGAATTGATGGACATGGTACAAACCGTGGGTATTGGAAACGTAAAAGCCAGCAATCTTTTAAAATAATTCTATACTAGCTGTCCGAAGTCTGAGACTTCGGACAGCATACAACGCAACAAAACAACCATTAATTTCTAAGCATATGGCCAACGTCAATCAATTAGAAACAGGAACCTACGAAATTATTCGCAATCGGTTGTTGAACCAAACCAAGGACTTGAACACCCGTTTATCCCAACTAAATGACGAACGGAAAAAAGTATTTGGTGCCATAGAAACCCAACTGATTGCCAATGATAGAATCAATACTGATAATTTTTGTATTGCTAGGGATATTCTCGCATTGGGCGACACTTGTTTATTTGGTTATAATGTCCATATTGGTCTTCGTTCCGGCATTAAATTAGAAGACGTTTTTTCTGCCTATAAATTTACCGGAGATCATTTTTCTGCCAGCGATTTAAATTTCATTAAAAACGAAAAATTCACAACCGATTTTAATAATTTATATCGCTATTATAAAAATGCATTTTTTTCGAAATTCATTCGTCTGGGTGCTTATTTGTATATGATATTTCAAGTGTCCGAAAATGAAAAAGACATCAAAGCATTTAAATGGTTGGTAAAAGGAAATGAAATTACTTATGTGGACAACAGGAGCGACCACGAAGTGCGTTTCCCTGAACAATATGAATTCAAATGGCAAAGAGCCAACAGAGAAAATCACAGACAAGGAAGGCATCCGCACATTTCTATTTTGGATCGGGTTTTTGTAGAAACCGTAGGCGGAGATTTAACCATAAAAATAGAAGACAATACCGATGATGGTTTAGGTATTTATAGAGAAGAAGTAGAATACCCTGACCAGACTTTAGATGATGCAGAATATTTATTTGCCGATTTAGGCAATTTAATTGCCATTAAAATAAAACCTTATCAAGAAGAGTTCCGTTATTTTGTTTTTAATGAAAAATTAAGCGAAGTACAACGGGTAAATGCCTTAGAAGATTCTGGCGTTTTATTGCCCGACAATCACGGTTTGATTTTCGCTAACGGATATTATCTGCAAACGGGGGAATTTAAAATATTCGATAATAATATTTCTGATAAAATATTCGAAAGGAGAATTGCTTCTCCAAATGGTGAAGATTACATTTATGTTTTTTACAATCATAAAAGAGGCACTTATGTTTTATTGATGTATAACATCATACAACAAAAAGTGGCAACGCCTATCGTATGTCACGGTTACACATTATTTCCGAATGGTGAATTATCTTATTTCAAAGCAGAAGACGACCCGACCAAACATCATGTTGTACAAATTTGGCAAACGCCCTTTACACAAGGCGAAAAAATAAAATCGGAACATACCGACAATTATTTATTTAAAGTAGGCAACAAAGACATTGTGAAAGCCATGTCCGAATGTCGGGAAATTATTATTTTATCGAACAAAGAAGATTCTTACTCGGGTCTTTACGAAGACTTGGTGAAAAAATGTACCGATGTTGTTGATGCCTATTATTGGATTAACAAAACAGAAGCGTATGAATTAGATGATCCCATTCGTCAAATCCGACAAACGGCACAATCCGCTATCGAAGAATTCGATAAAAAAATACGAATTCAAAAGAACACAAAAAAAGAAATTGAAAGGGTTCAAAATCAAGCTGTAGAAATTTTTAAAAATGTAGATCGAGGCACTTTTGATAATATTGAAAATTTCGTCGAAGTATTGGCAGATTTGCGGCGGTTAAGAGGTGAAATTATTTCTTTAAAAGAATTGCGTTACACCAACCTTCCTTTAATTGAGGAATTAGAGAATAAAGCTAGAGAAAGCTACGAAAAACTATCCGAACAATGTGTCGAATTTTTATTACGGGAAGAAGCTTTAATTCCTTATCAAAAAAGAATTGAAGAAAAAGAAAAACAAGTTCCTTCTATCACGACCAACAAAGAAGGAGAGGCTCTGGAAAATGAAGTGCAACAAATCGGTGCCGATTTAGAAATGCTGATCGAAATTGTCAGCAATTTAAAAATTGATGATACCACACAAACGACTCGAATCATTGATAATATTTCGAGTATGTACGGCGGGCTGAATCAAACCAAAGCAGCTGTAAAAAGAAAAAGAAAAGAATTAATGGGCAGCGAAGCTGTCGCCGAATTTAATGCGCAAATTAAATTATTGGATCAAGGCATCATTAATTATATGGATGTTTCTGATTCGCCGCAAAAATGCGACGAATACTTAACCAAATTAATGGTGCAATTAGAAGAACTCGAAGGTAAATTTGTAGAGTTCGACGAATTCATTGAACAACTAGGGGAAAAGCGGGAAGAAATTTACAACGCATTTGAAGTCAAGAAAAAATCTTTGACCGAAGCTCGCAACAATAGAACGGCTTCTTTACAAAAAGCAGCCGAAAGAATTTTAGATGGCATCCAGAACCGGGTAAAACAATTTGGAGAAGTTACAGAAATAAATGGTTTTTTTGCTTCCGATTTAATGATTGATAAAGTACGGGACATTGTCAATCAATTGATTGAATTGGAAGACAGCAATAAAGCAGATGCTGTTCGCACCCGATTAAAAACATTGAAGGAAGAAACCATCCGACAATTAAGAGACAAAAAAGAATTATTTGTTGATGGTGAAAATGTTATAAAATTAGGAAAACATGCATTCAGCGTGAATGTACAACCGATGGAACTAACGACAGTTTTCCAAGAAGGAAAAATGTTTTTCCATTTAACTGGCACCGATTTTTATGAAGAAATAAAAGACGACACTTTCCAAGCTACACAACATGTTTGGAACCAAGCTTTGATTTCTGAAAACAAAGAAGTTTATCGTTCCGAATTTTTAGCCCATCATATTTTTAATACTTTGGATAAAGAAAAATTATCCGCAGAAAAAAATCTTTTGCCGATTGTCAAAAAAGTAGCCCAAGAAAAATATACCGAAGGCTACACCAAAGGCATACACGACGAAGACGCTAAAAATATATTGGATCAAATTTTATTTTTATATCAAAAAATAGATTTGTTGCGTTTCGATCCGAATATTCGTGCCGCCGCAAAAATGATTTGGAATTATGCTTTAGATACAGATAAAAAAGAATTATTCGAAAAACAATTCCAATCCGCAAAAACGATTTTGGATGTATTTCCCGAGACCCAAGAATTCGATTATATTATTAATGATTTAGAAGAAGAAATTAAAAACATTCCTTTCTTCAATATAAATTCGAAAAAAATAGCCCAATATTTATTTTTTGAGTTATCAAAAAATAATTCCTTTATTATTTCGAAGGAAGCAGAAGAATTATTCAGCGAATTTAAGAAATACATCAAACAGAAAAAATCGGTTACTTTATTTGATAAATCCATCCAAGATTTAGAAGGAAAAATTATCGAGCAATTCCAATTGGTTAGAAAATGGGTACAAGCATTTATCAATGCTCTAAGCATCGATCACTACCAAGCATTTTTGGATGAAGCTGCCGCTTTATTATTGGTCAATGATTTTCAAAGAAAAAGAGTGGTAGATACGAAAACGAGTGTTGATATTTCTGGCATGCACGGAGAACACGCCAACATACAAGAAGGAAATTATCATTTGGATTTTAATTCTTTTACCAAAAAAATGGAACACTATAACCATACGATTGTTCCTCAATTCCACGATTTCCAAAACCTGAAAAAAGAATTAACCGAAAAAACAAAAAAAGAAATGAGGCTGAATGAATTTAAGCCTCGCGTCTTGAGTTCTTTTGTCAGAAATAAATTAATCGACAAAGTTTATTTACCGATTTTTGGCGATAATTTAGCCAAGCAAATCGGAACGGCAGGAGACAACACACGTACCGACCGTATGGGCATGTTGTTATTAATTTCTCCTCCCGGCTATGGTAAGACGACATTAATGGAATATATTGCCAATCGCTTGGGATTAATTTTTATGAAAATTAATGGCCCAGCTATTGGACACGACATTACTTCACTAGATCCGAATGACGCATCGAACATGGCAGCTCGTCAAGAATTACAAAAATTAAACTTGGCATTGGAAATGGGAGATAATATTATGTTATACGTCGATGACATTCAACATTGTCACCCTGAATTTTTACAAAAATTCATCAGCTTGTGTGATGCTCAACGAAAAATAGAAGGGGTCTATAAAGGGCAATCCAAAACCTATGATTTACGAGGCAAAAAAGTATGCGTAGTCATGGCTGGAAATCCTTATACGGAGAGTGGAGAAAAATTCCAAATTCCGGACATGTTGGCGAATCGTTCTGACATTTATAATTTAGGTGATATTATCGGCGATACCGCGGATGTATTTAGTTTGAGTTATATCGAAAATTCTTTAACCTCGAATAATTCTTTGCAACGGTTGGCTAACAAATCCATGAATGATGTTTACGGTGTTATTCGATTAGCAGAAACGGGATCTAAAAATGGTATTGAATTCGAAGCCAGTCATTCGCCCGAAGAATTAAATGAATATGTTTCTGTGCTTCAAAAAATGTTGCGTATTCGTGATGTTATTTTAAAGGTGAATATCGAGTATATTAAATCAGCTGCTATGGCGGATGAGTATCGGACGGAACCGGCATTCAAATTACAAGGCTCATATCGTAACATGAATAAATTGGCAGAAAAAATTGTCCCGGTCATGAATGATGATGAATTAGAAACTTTAATT
Source organism: Saprospiraceae bacterium (assembly GCA_020629255.1). Classification (GTDB taxonomy): domain Bacteria; phylum Bacteroidota; class Bacteroidia; order Chitinophagales; family Saprospiraceae; genus JAHDCE01. The sequence goes on from JAHDDR010000017.1 coordinate 14,354, forward strand.
CTTTCCCACTACGAAGGCGAAAGTCAAACATTGACTACAGGGGCTGAAGCGAATTTCTTAAAATTAAAGGAATTAATGGGTCAATTAAATGAGGATGAAAAAATTCGTTGGGCGGATATTAAAAAGACGTTTAATAAAAATAAAATTTTCAAAAATATGGATGGCAATGATCCCATGTCTCAAGTCATTGCACAACTAAGTCAGTTCGTAGAGGGTTTGGATGGCATTCGGGATGCGTTGAAAAAGAACAAAAAACAATAAGTTTCATAAAGTTCCTATCTACATAATAACATTTTATGGCATCAAAAAAAATACCTGATATTTATTTTTCTCCAGATTTAAATGATGAAGAAATTATTTGGGAAGGCTCTTACAAACACAATATTCCCAAGAATATCATCATTGATGTTCTTGTTCTCTTAGCCGTAATAGGAGCAATTATTTTTTATGCTATTAACCTCTCTCTGGAAAAAGGATTGCTTCATTATATTGCTTTAATGGCGATGTTAATTTTTAGCATCGTTTCGTTCATCCGCTCACTTTTACCTAGAAGAGAAAAATATTATTTCACAACAGATAGAATTATTATCCATCAGAACCCAAAAAAGAAAAACTATATCTCATATTTTTTCATAGACTCATTAGGGTTTGTTCTTTTGGATGATAATATATTCCTAAAATCTGATGCTTTGAGAAATGAAGACAACCGAATCAACCTAAGTCATCTCGCATCCATAAAAGGAGCAGAAAATCCTCAAAAACTCTTAAATCAAATTAACCAGGTTTGGTTTTCTAAATCAAAATACCAAGAAGACATACAAAAATTTACTCTTCTTAGAGATGAGTTTTCATTACGCCTTTCCAAACTCAACCCCGCACAAAGAACAGTTAGAATTACGGGCAACTATGAAGGCTTAGACATCCATTTTGAACTTAGAGATTTATTTTACCCTGATATTATTTCTATAGAAATCAAAACACCAAATCCTAAAAACTATATACTGAATCTACAACCAGAAAAGCCTAGAAATAAAATTGGTAAAGTATTCGGTCAACAAGATATTCTTATCCAATCTGATATTTTCGACCCTAAATATTTAATCCAAAGCAATGACGAAGATATAACGCATGAAATATTAGACTATGAGATGCAACAACTCATTCTAAAATCCAATGCCTATCTAAAAGGAACCTTTGTTTTTGGCAATACTCAAGGATTTTCAAAAAAAAGGAAATCAAAATTAAATTCAGATTTATTAGACGAACATTTAATAAAAAACAATACAGATTCCTTTGGAAATATTTCTACATTAAAGTTTTATAAAGACAGGATTGGGAACACCAATAATAGAATTCAAATCATTGATAACTCATTAGATTTAATAAGAGCATCAATAAAATTATCTTTAAATATAAAGAAGGCGACCCAATAGGATCGCCTTTCCAGTTTATTCGTGCATTTATTTTACCGCTTTATAATTTTTTCCTTCTGCACTATTTCGTCATCCACTAAAATATTAATGATATAAATACCCGAAGGGAAATCACTCAAATCAATTCTGGACTCGTTAGAACTTAACATCTGCTGCCCCAACATAGAATAAACCTTAACGGTATAATTTTCTAGTTCTGTTTCCAACATTAAAAGCCCTGAGGTTGGATTGGGATACATCTTAACGTCTTCTATTAATTCTTTTTCCTTTAAAGGACTAGACTGTCTAGCACAGCCTGAAGGAAACCCTTGGTATTCAAAGGCACCAATATCCAACCAATCAAAGAAAAACCTCCATTGCCCATCTACATCTCTACTTCCTGGGAAAGGAACAGGGCTAACGCCACCAGTAACACCTGCATTAATGGTAGGAGAACAGGATTTAGGAGAATAATCCGTATTAAGATGTAAGGAGCCTTGTGTAGTTGAATACATACAATCTGTTTGTGTACCCGGACTCGTTGTTGCATCCCCTTGAAGGTAACAATGATCCATCTCCAAATTCAAAACTCCATTGTTGTATTCTTTGATGCAACGAGTGAAATTCGTATCCTGATGAGCAATAACAGAATTTCTGAAGTGTCCTGTAAATGTATCCCCAAATCCAACCTGAACGGTGATCAGATTTTTATTGAGGGATTCTCCCAATATCGTTGAGCTAATAATATAACAAGTTTGATCCCTGTTTGTAGCAATAAAAGCAATAGCATTCGCATTGGTAGATGCATTATTCGCTACCAACGAATTTTCTATCCTTGTAAAATTCGAATTATTGATTTCAATGGCACAACGCCCTAGAGATGTATTATCTATCACTTTCGTACGATAAACGAACATATCGGTATCATTACTGTGATATAATGCACTACCGTTTGTAGCCGTATTCTTCTTCAGAATACAATCTTCGAAAGTAACATTGGGAGAAAGTGTGGCAAAAACACCACCACCATAAACGGCTTTATTCCATTTCAATTCAGTATGATAAAATTTCACTGTAGAATTATTGATGTAGACCCCTCCTCCTCTAGAACGTCCAAAAGAGCTAGCATCATCAGCATTGCCATCACGAATGACCACACCATCTACAACAGCATCAACAACATTGGTAACTCTTACTACATGGTATGAATTGCCATCATAAGAAGAAACACCATCTATGTTACCAGAAAGAATGGTTGGGTTGGCACTAGGAGCTTGGTGATCGCCTCCACCACTATCATATCCACCAACTAGGTGTTGTCCAGACTCTAAATCAAAAGTTGCCCCTCTGCTTGTTCCTGTAGTCGGATAATAGGTTCCTTTGGCTACAAAAATAAACTTAGCACCACTTGTTAAAGCACTTTGTAAATCTGTATAAGCATTGAACCAATTCGTACCAGAATTAGCACCTGCTGCCGTTGCATCAACAAAAGCGTGAGGACAAATTGGAGTTCCTGCATTATAATCATATTCGTAAGCTCCTATATCCACAACGCCTCTGCTTATTCTAGAATTTCCAAAAAGATCATCAGACGTAGAAGAGTAAGCATTGTTCCCCCTATTAATAAGCGGAGAACAATCAGAAAGGCTAAAATCGGTAAGGCTTACATATCTAGGCTCAACCGACATATTCCCTTCAAAAACGGCATAAGGTGCATCGGGATATTGTAAATTAGAAAAACGAACCTGAACATTTGATTCATTATCATAGGTATTACTATTTTCATAAAAGAGGGCATCTGCCTCTAAAGCCAAAACGGGATTATTTTGATAAATATTACAATTTAAAATTTCCAGTTGAACAGGATTCGCTGGATCAAAACTCGTTCCTCTAAAATTGCACGAACCACCTGTATTATCACTTATCGTACAGCTATGAAAATGGGCTCGGGTAACCCCTCCTGAGTTCCCCGTCATATCACAAATGGCCGAACGGTTAGTCGGAGAATCTGTAACTAAGTTATTATGCATCAAGCAATTTTCAAAAAGAAAGCTATTGTCCAAATTTGCACTATTGGTTATAAAGGCTACACCTGCTCCTCTAGCCTTATTGCTGAAAAAGATACAATTCTTGAATGCCATTGAGTGTGTATTATTCGTAAGCGAATGATTACAATTGCTATAAATAACGCCTCCAAACGCCCCTTGATTACCCGTAAATATGCAATTACTAATGGTATTGCCAAAAGAGTTTCCTTCATAAGCCAGTCCACCACCATACCGGTTAGAATTTCCTGACGAAGAATTGGAGTTTCCTCCAGAAATGGTAAATCCGTCTATCAGAGTATTAACTATAGAATACCCATATACTACGGTGTAGGCATTATCATTAAAATTTGAACTGTTAAACTCAATAGGAGGATCATTCTCCCAAGCATCTCCACTCATTATGGTTGGATGCGATGCCGGATCTCGATCATTGTCGGTAGGGCTGCCTGTATTCGGATACCCTCCCAATACATGAACATTGCTTTGCATTTTAAAATGAGCTACTCGATCAATCTCATCTGATGTTTTGTAAAGGCCTTCTGCAACTTTAATATATACAAGGCTGCTGTTTCCGATGGGAACACTGGCCATCGCATCCTTCAATTCGACATAAGCATTAGACCAAGTGGTACCATCATTGTTTCCTGTAGCCAAAGAGTTGACATAAACAGTTGTTTGTCCAAACAATGTTCCCGTTATCAATAAAAATAAAAAGGGTAAGAATTTAACGTTCATAACTTTATAGTAATTTTTGTGAAATAATACTCAAGTTATGAAGCTTTCTTCCCTTAGTCTTTTCCGTTTATCCAACAGCTATTTTCAAGGACGAAATGCAGGTATGATTGGATGAATGGAAAAACGAAGGGCTTTTCCATTCTGGAAAAGCCCTTCGTACAAATATTTGAAAATCTCGGGTTTCTTACATCCCTAACTCTTTTTTTACCAAAGCTGTTACATCATCTGCTGACTTAAAATGAATTACAGCTCCTATACTAGAATCAAAAATATAATCATAACCATTACTTTCTCCCACTTTCTTTATCGCTCCATTTACTTTTTCAACAATCGGATTATACAAATCATTCTGTTTTTTTAACACTGCTTCTTGAGCCGATGCTTCGGCTTTTTGAAGAGATGCTTGCTTTTGTTGCAATTCTGCTTCCTTTTGTTGTTGTTGTACCGGAGATAATTTCCCTTCTTGTGCCGCTTTCATCGTATTGATGTAAAAGGTCTCAATTTCTTTGGCCTTTGTCTCTATCTCTTTGGATTTTTGTTTTTTAAACGCCTCCAATTGGCTATTCGCCGATTTCATTTCAGGAAATTCACTCAATAAAATAGCTGCATTCAAATGACCTACTTTCTGAGCTATGGTTTGGGATGCCATGCATAAAACCATAATAAGTACTAAAGGAAAAATCTTGGATATTTTCATACTAAATTTATTTTACCACAAAAGTAACCTTGATTCTTTAAGAATGCCAACTGTTTAATAAAATTTTAATACTAGATCAATTTTTCTTCACAACAATACCCTGTCACATTTACTTCTTTCAGTAAAACTGGCATAGGATTTGAATTACTTATATCATCATGGTCTCCCCGTCCATGAATTATTAAACACAGCACTATTTAAGATTTTTAAAATTAGAGGAACATGAAAGCAAAACTAATACTTAGTTGTATTATGGCATTGGGTATGATCTATACCACTTTTGCCCAACAAGAAAACAAGATCACTTCACAACAAAGAACAGAAGTTGAGGATATCCTAAAAAAACACGAACAGAATCTCCTCTTCGAAAAGAACCATGGACAGTGGGACGATTCTGAAATTCTTTACCAAAGCCGGAATACACAATCTTCTGTTAGGTTCCTAAAAGATCGTATCAGCATAGGGATTATGGAAAATCTAGGAGAACAGAAAGGCCCTAGAAAAAGACCTGATATGAACTTTTCCCCAAAAGAAAGGAGGGAGCAACGTAAAAAGTTGGAAGAAGAAAACGATGGTAGAGGGTTCGTATGGAATATGGTTTTCCATAATGCCAACCCCAATCCAGTTATTACTCCTGTTGATAAACAATCTCTCTATTTCAATTATTTGAAAGGAGATGTTTCTAATCACAAAAAGAATATTGAAGCCTATAAAGAGTTAAGATATGAATCATTGTACGATAACATTGATGCTCGTTTCTATGGCAAGGATAACGGAACGATGGAATATGACTTCATTGTTTACCCCGGTGGAAACCCCAATGACATTTATCTAGAATTGGAAGGACTTCAAAACATGAGTTTGGATGAGGAAGGGAACTTAATTATGCACACTCCACTTGGCAAATTGAAAAAAAGCAAACCTTATGTTTATCAAGTCATAAATGGTATAGAAAAAGAAATTCGTACCCAATATGTCATCGGGTATAACAATTCTCTACGTTTTGAATTTTTAGATGAGTATGATTCTAATCATACCTTAATTATAGATCCAACTATATTAGAATGGAGTAATCTCTTAGGTCATGATACGACTTATGGTGCTACGTCCTATGATCTCGAAGTAACAGCTTCTGGAGAAGTTGTCATTCTTGGAACAACAAGAGGCACAAACTACCCTACTACTCCTGGTGTTTTCAAACCCTCAAAAAGTGGAACACTCAATGATCTTTTTATTTCTAAAGTGTCTAGTGATGGAAAAAACCTTTTATTCAGCACTTATCTAGGGGGTTCGAATTCAGAATACATAAGCGATGGAGGTCAACGTTTGTTACTTGATTCCAATGGAAACATATTCAGTACAGGAAGAACCAAATCTACAGATTTTCCTACTACTTCTGGTGCTTTTCAAAATACATATGGTGGTTCCACTTTCGATGGTTTTGCTTTCAAATTGAGCTCAAATGGCACTTCTTTAATCTTTAGTACTTATATAGGTACAGACTATAATGAATACCCCGTTTACTACGGAGGAATGATGTTAAATGCCAACGAGGAATTAGTTTTAGGCATTGATGCTTCGGGAAATTTACCAACATCTGCGGGGGCTTTCCAAGCATCAGATAGCTACAGCAACTCATTATATGTCATTCATTTAGGAAATGCAGGGCAAATGATAAATGCAACTTATGTAGGTACCGATGTCTGGTCTCATCATGTAATAATGGATAATTCTGGAAACATAATAATAACAGGAGAAACGTATAATAACGACCTAGTTACTACACCTGGGGCTTTCCAACCCAATTTCGTGGAAGAGGGAGGACAAGATCTTTTTCTCGTCAAATTAACTCCTGATCTTACTACAGCCATCTTTAGTACTTACATAGGAGGATCCAGCTGGGAATCAGAAGCTCATTTAGGGGTAGATGCCAATAACAACATTTATCTCGCTGCCAACACACAATCTTTCGATTTTCCTACTACTCCTGGGGCATTTATGACCAATAGACTCCTTGGAGAAGATGAAGATGTAACTCTTACAAAATTTGATCCGAATGGAAATGTAATGTACAGTACATATTATGGAGGTGTGGATCAGGAATGGCTCTATTTCATGGAAGTAACAAACAGCGGTGAAGTTATTTTAGCAGGAGACACCCGTTCCGTTGAAGAAGGAGCTTCTGAGGTCATACAACTCACTTACCCTATTACTTTACAATCTACTAGTGCCAACCCTTTATCCGGTTTCGTAACCAAATTCAATGCTGATGGTACGGATATTTTATGGGGTAAACTAGCTGGAAACTACATAGAACCCTGGGATGGGACTATGAGCCTGGATAAAGTTAGTGGTGATGTCTTTCTAGCTATACCAACAAGAGACGATGTAGTAGAACTCACAGAAGACGCATACTACAAAACCCAAGAAACAGGCACATTTACGTATATGATTACCATATTAGATGGAGACAATGGTAATACAAAATATGCATCCTACTTCCATAATTACACGATGGATATTGAAGTGGTAGATGGTTATTGGTATTTAACTGGAGGCAACGCAAATAATTCGCCTATGATGGCTACAGATAATTCTATTACTCCCCCTCTACCAACAGAAAGACCCTCTTCTATAACTAAATTCAAATTATGTACCCCTATTACACCAAACAACACCATAACTTCTGCCCAATCCATTTGTTTGAATGGTACGACAGAAATGATTATTGGACAAGAAGTTCAAATCGCTTCAAAACTACCCGATTTAATCTTGGATGGAGTTCCTACTTCCCACCCAGGCATATCCATGCCCTATCAATGGCAGTATAGCACAGATGGGGTAACATGGATTGACATAGTTGGTGCAGCAGAAAAAGATTATCTACCCGAACCACCTATTGTAACCACTTATTTTAGAAGAATCATCATTTGTGAATCTTGTGGGCCCGATCACATCAGTAATACCCATACTGTAACCGTTCAAGGATTCAATGCTCCAGTTGTCGATGCAGGAGAACCCCAAGGGGTTTGTCCTGGTGGCTCTGTTACTTTAGGAGGTGCCCCCACGGCTACAGGAGGAAATGGTTCATATTCTTATGAATGGACACCAAATGTTGGATTAGACGATAACACCCTTGCCAATCCAACAGCCACTCCTCCAAACGATATCATTTACAATGTTATGGTAACCGATGGAAATGGCTGTACAAAAATAGAACAAGCAACAGTAGCCTATGTTGCCGCTGATGCTGGTCCAGACGTAGCCTATTGTCTAGGAACACCCAGTCCAATCATTGGCACTATTGCTCCTCCCAATACCAATGGTTTTACCTATTCTTGGCAAATCCTAGGAGGAGGAACAACAGGAATTAGTGACCCTTCTCACCCAAGGCCTCAAGTATCGCCAACTATTCCTACAGAATATGAAGTAACTGTAGACGGAGGTTCAGGGTGTCCGGATAAGGATACTGTACTGGTTACGCCTAACCCCAGTCCTACTATAAATGCCGGACCAGATCAATCCGTATGTGTATATGACAGTGTGCCGATAGGTACAACAACTCCCGTTGCTGGAGTAAGCTACCAGTGGGCCGCATCTGTTCCGGGTATGATTGTAGATGAGACTTCAGCCCAAACAGATTTTTATGCATATGCATTACCAGAAGACCCTAATTTAAATCCCGTAAAAATATATGCTCGGGCAGTCGATGATGCAACCCAATGTTACGCATTAGATGAGGCTGAGATATTTATTGATACCATTCCTATGTTAGATTTATGGGATGAGCATGTTTGTCCACCAGTAACACTTGACGGCCCTGTAGTACCAGAAGGTCCTGGCTTTACTTATAGATGGTACACCGAAGCACCAACAGATCCTGCTTCTACCATGCTAAGTGATACGACTATTGCTCATCCAGTAGCAAATGTTACCGCTATAACTATTTTCTTCTTAGAGGTAACAAGTCCTGCGGGTTGCCAAGTAACTGACCAGACAATCGTCTATCCTACTTGTGGAGGCCCAGGTGGACCAACTTGTGATATTCCAGATGCTTCCGGCCCTGAAGTAACCGTTTGTGAAGGAGATTCTATTAATATTTTCATCTCTAAAGATTCGGATATTTTTGGAGGAATATATGATTACGTCTGGACTCCGGCAACAGGTATTTTAACGGATGACACCAATGTATCCAGCATTTGGGTGGCTCCGACAGAAGAAACATTATACAAATGTGAAATTTTCTTAAAATCAGATCCTACAACAAAAGTATGTGAAGACACTGTAAGGGTATTTCATGCGGATCCTCCTTTACATACTTTAACAAGAGATACTATTATCTGTCCTGGTATGACTGTTCCAATTGGAAGCATCCCTTATCCAGGTCATATTTATCAATGGGAAGAAGCAGAAGGGTTAGCTGAAGATGATAGAGAGATATCTGACCCATACGTAAATCCAACTGTAAGCACTGAATATTATGTTGAAGTAACTGTTGATGCAACAGGATGTTCTAAAAGAGATACTGCTTTTGTCCAAGTACAATCTCCAGTAGCAGATGCGGGTCCTGATGGAGAGTTCTGTGAAGGTGCATTTGTTATTTTAGGTGCTCCTCCTGTAGATCACCATGTATATGATTGGAGTCCTAGTATCGGTTTATCAGATTCAACAACGGCACAACCCTCTCTAACCATTTATACGCCAAATACATTCTATCTTTTGGCTATTGATACTTTAACCAACTGTGAAGCTAGGGATACTATTGTATTTACGGAAGGTATACCTCCAACTGCAGATGCGGGTGCAGATGTAACGATCTGCGGACCAGCCAATGGAGTACCATTAGGAGGAATTGATAGTACCATGTATGGACACACCTATACATGGCTCCCTGTTGATGGATTGAGCGATCCTTTTTCTGCCAATCCAATTGCATCACCTGCTACAACTACAACTTATACTCTTTATATACAAAAGGCTGGTATTTATGGATGTACTGGAATAGATGATGTTATTGTAACAGTAGATCCAGGTGCCGCTTGCCCAAATCCAGAAGGCGGTACCGATAAAGAAATATGTGAAGGAGAAAGTACAACCATTGGAACACCCTCTGGTATATATGATGTAAATTGGACTCCAGCGACTGGTTTGGACGATCCTACCTTGGCGGTACCGACGGCATCTCCAACAGAGACAACAATATATTATGTTACATGGACAGATACTGCGACGGGTGCTTCAGGAATTGATTCCGTAAAAGTAACAGTTCATCCATTACCCATTGCCAATGCAGGTTTGGATAGAGATGTTTGTGATGGAGAACCCTTCCTTTTAGGTTCTCCAGCTATAGCTGCTCATAGTTATGCTTGGTCTCCAGCTGCCGATTTGGATTTCACGAATATAGCTCAACCTACCACTACTACGACTGTAAATCAAACATATACAGTAATTGTAACAGATGACATAACAGGTTGCACGGCTACCGATGATATAAACATTACTATTTTACCTCCTCCAACAGCTGATGCAGGGCCAGACATTACATTATGTAATGCTCCTTATCCTACAATTGGAACAACAGCTATTGCAGGTCTAGAGTATAAATGGACCCCTACTACTGGGTTGAGCGACCCAAATATTGCACAACCGTTTGTCAACAGCTTGGGAGTTACTACTACTTATACTTTGGAAGTAACCGATCCCATTACGAATTGTGTTGCTACAGATCAAGTAACAGTCACTCCTGATGCAGAAATCGATCTAGGCGGAATCGACTTTACTATTTGTGAAGGAGGAAGTGTTCAAATTGGTTCTCCTGCTATCTCTGGGTATACTTATTTATGGTCGCCAGCAACGGGTCTGTCTGCTACTAATGTAGCACAACCTACGGCTAATCCGGCAACCACAACAACTTATACCTTAGAAGTAACGAATACAAATACAGGCTGTACCCGTACGGGTACTGTTGATGTAAATGTGAATGACCCTATTATTGATGCAGGACCGGATGTAACTGTATGCTTAGGAGCTACAGTTCAAATTGGTTCTCCTGCTACTTCAGGGTATTCATATTCTTGGTCTCCTAGTACTAATTTATTGAATCCAACTTCGGCAGAACCTATATTAGTCTCTGATGGAAATGAAATACTAGTTCTTACTGTTACCGATTTAGCTACGAGTTGCACAGCTAAAGATACGGTATATGTTAATGTTTCCTCTACTCCTGCTCCTGTTGCTGATGCCGGTGAAGACAAAAATTGGTGTTCGGGAACCTATGGTGTTACATTAGGTACTCCTGCTCTTCCTGGAATGACATATTTATGGTCTCCAACCGAAGGTTTAGATGACCCGAATATTGCAGAACCTTTTGCATCTCCAAGTACAGAAACCCAATATACTTTAGAAGTTTACGATCCTACTACAGGATGCAGCAACATGGATTTTGTTACTGTAACTCCTACAATACAGGCAGCAAATGCTGGAACAGATAAAACAACGTGCCAAGGGAGTCCTGTTCAACTAACTACTTCTTATTACAATTATACATATTATGACGTATTGTGGTCTCCTTCTGAAACCATTCTACCGAATGGTAATTATGGTGTAAAATATAGACCTTATGCTGCTCCTACCGAAACTACCACTTATATATTGACCGTACATAATACACTTACTGGTTGCACTGGAGTAGATAAAGTAACTGTAACCGTAACTTCCGATGTTGCTCCTATCGTTGATGCAGGAGAAGATGTGGAGATTTGTCAAGGAGACACCATACAAATTGGTTCAACCCCTACCCCTGGTTTAGATTATATTTGGAACACCAGTTCGTCTCTTTCTGATAGATATATTGCAGATCCATCAACTTGGACTTCCAACAATAGGACTTACATCGTTACGGTTACCGATCCTGTTACAGGCTGTACGAATTTTGATGATGTAAACATCTCTGTTCACAACGCTAGTGGAGATGCTGGTCTCACCCAATATATCTGTTTGGGCGAAAGTGTACAAATAGGACCTTCCTCTTTAGATAATGGTATGACCATACGCTGGTTACCCCATTCGTCCATAAATGATATCAACATTCAAAACCCTACCGTAACGCCATCCTCTACAACTACATATACTGCGGTGTTCTCTAATTCTGAGTCGGGAGGCATGTGTACCAGTACAGATACCATAACAGTTGTTGTAACACCCACTCCTTTTGCTGAAGCTGGAGATGATCGGTTTATCTTTATAGGCGAGAGCACACAATTAGGAACCGATTTCAATAATAGTGCCTACGATTACGAATGGTCGCCAGCAACGAATTTATCGTCAACAACCATACCCAACCCTATGGCAACTCCAGCAACAGATATCACCTATTATCTGACTGTTACGGATAAAGCTACAGGATGTAGTGTCATTGATTCTGTAAGAATAACCACTGCTATTCCTGCATCTTTAGGAGATTATGTATGGTTGGATGATAACCAAGATGGAATCCAAGATGTAAATGAAGTAGGTATCGCAGGAATCACGGTGGGTCTCTTTGATGACAATGGTGATATGGTTGCTAGTACAATAACAGATGCCTTCGGATATTATTTATTCGATAATCTATATCCCGGTGATTATACCGTTCAATTCACTCCAACATCCAATTATGTGTTCTCTTCTCAGAATTCCAGTTCGGATAATGAGGACAGTGACCCCAATCCACAAACAGGTATTACTGATATCATTACACTAGCTAGCGGAGAAAATAATCTAGATGTAGATGCTGGACTGATTTATCAAGCTCCTAATGTAGGAAGTATTGGAGATTTTGTATGGTTAGATAGTAACATGGATGGCGTACAAGGAAGTACGGAACCTGGAATAAGTGGTATCACCGTCACCTTATTCGATGGTTCAAACAATATCATTGCCACCACATTAACCAATCAAGCAGGCTATTATCTGTTCAACGATTTACCTGCAGGTACATATCAAGTAGGATTCACCTTACCGATTGGTTATACGTTCACCAACCAAACAACAGGAACGATCGATGGTAGTGATGTCAATCCAAGCAATGGAATGACAGGTAATATTACTTTAACCGCCGGAGAAACCGATTTAGATTGGGATGCTGGAATCGTGATTCAGTCTTCTACAGATGCAAGTCTAGGAAACAGAGTATGGTTCGATAATAATAATGGCATCCAAGATGCCGGAGAGGTTGGAGTTGCCGGAGTACAAGTCAACCTTTACACCAGTACAGGTACACCAGTAGCCTCCACAATTACGGATGCCTTCGGAAATTATGTGTTCAATGCATTGAGTGCTGGTCCTTATTACGTGGAGTTTGATCCGACGACGTATCCATCCGGTTACAGTGTCGTTGCTGCGAATACCGGTTCTGATGACAATGTGGATAGTGATGTGGACGGTTCAAACGGAGCCAATACGACAGCTACTGTTACTTTAGCAAATGGAGATAGAGATATGTCTTGGGATGCCGGCATTTATAATGCAACATCAGGAACAGGAAGTATCGGTGATTTTGTTTGGTATGATGACAATCAAAATGGAATCCAAGATGGTGGAGAACTTGGAGTAGGAGGAATTACCGTTAAATTATTTGACAATGGTGGAGCTGTACTTTCTACTACTCTTACCGATGCTAATGGGTATTACCTCTTCCCTAATTTGGCAGCAAGTACATATAGCATAGGTTTCTGCAACCTTCCTCCTGATTATGTATTTACCACAGCTGATGCTACCTCTGATGGTTCTGATAGCGACGCCAATGTAAATGGAAATACACCATCCATTACTTTAACGGCTGGAGAAAACAATACCAGCATCGATGCAGGTATTCACACAGATGTCACACCTTCTGGTACAGCATCTTTAGGAAATAAAGTATTCTATGATATTGATGTTGATGGAGAACAGGATCCAAATGAATTAGGTGCAAGTGGAATTACTGTCATGCTATATGATGCATCAGATTTAACAACACCTATTCAAACCACCACTACAAATGCCATTGGAGAATACCTATTCACTGGTTTGGATCAAGGCGATTATGTAATTGGATTCGAAGCAAATGATTTGCCTTTAGGCTACCGTTTCACCTTAGCAAATAACATCCCTAACGATGCCTTAGATAGTGATGCAAGTCAAATAACTGGGCGTACATTATCTATTACACTTAGTCTTGGCGAAGAAAACTTGACACTTGACGCAGGTATTTACAATCCTACATTATTAGGAGCTATCGGAGATTGTGTTTGGTATGATTTGGATGCTGATGGCATGCAAGAAGTTGGTGAGCCGGGCATTCCTGGAATTACGGTGAGTCTTTATGACACCAACAATAACCTTTTGGCTGTTACCACCACAAACAGCGAAGGTAAATACATGTTCTATGGTTTATATGATAATGATTATGTTATCGAATTCAGCAATATTCCAAGCGGATTCTCCTTCACGACCCAAACCACGGGAGATGCAACAGGAAGTGATGCGGATCCTACAACAGGACTTACTCCTTCTGTAACAATCTCTGGAGGAAATACCGATTTGGATACGGACGCCGGTCTTATAGGAAATGTAGCGATGCTCGGAAATTACGTCTGGTCGGATGATAATAACAATGGAATCCAAGATGGCGGAGAAATGGGTATTGCCGGTGTAACGGTTATATTGAATGATGCCACTGGCATTCCTATTGCTTCGACAATTACCGATGCAAATGGATTCTATCTGTTCCCGAATCTACCTGCTGGAACTTACAGTGTAACTTTCGAAACGCTTCCCAATGGTGCATGTTTCACCATTCAGAATAATACGACTGATGATTTGGATAGCGATGCCAATGTTTCTACGGGCACGACTGATAATGTTACCCTCGCTATAGGAGACATCAACTTGGATTTAGATGCTGGAGTAATCAGCAAAACATATGGAAGCCTTGGTAACTATGTCTGGTACGACAACTTGAATACCGATGGTACTCAAGAAGCTGGAGAATTGGGTGTTCCGGGTGTAACCGCTATGCTTTACGATTCGAATAACGATATAGTTGGTGTTGCCATTACTGATGCCAATGGTTATTATCTTTTTGATCAACTATCCGCTGATGATTACTATGTAGAATTTACTTCATTGCCATTAGATTATGTTCTGACTTACCAGGATGCGTCCAGTGCAACGGAGCCAACTGATAGTGATGCGGATAGAGATATTTTCCAAACCACTACTTATACCGTAAATGGAGATCATACTAGAGATGTGGATGCTGGTATTGCCAAACTCAGTCTTCAGGGGTATGCTTGGTACGATGCTAATAGAGATGGTCTCAGGGACTTGGGTGAAGTCTTATTGGGAAATGTCACTGTAATGCTTTACCGAGTATCAGATGATATGTTGATGGGCACCCAGTATACCAACGCTTCTGGCTTCTATGAATTCATTGAATTGGATCCAGATGATTATTATGTTGTATTTGATGAAACATCAAATAACAATGAAATGACTTTTATCTCTTCTACTTTTACTGAAGTGAATGCCAATGCTGATATTACCGATGCTTTGGATAGCGATATTGATAATGTAGATCAAAGAACACCAGATTTTACCATGGCTCTTGGTGATACCAAACGCAATATTGATGGTGGATTCGTAACAACTCCTCTCCCTGTTGAGATGGTTTATTTCAAGGGGCATCAAGATGCTTGTTCTGTACACTTGAATTGGGGTACGGCCAGTGAAGAAGGAAACTCACATTTCATTGTAGAGAAGAGTACGGATGGATACAACTTCTTTGAAATCGGAAGGGTCGAAGGTGCGGGTACAACTGCAGAAGCACAAAACTATTCTTTCTTGGACGAAAGAGTAAGGGACGAATTCAATTACTACAGATTGAAGCAAGT
>JAHDDR010000017.1:30258-37944 GCA_020629255.1 Saprospiraceae bacterium
ATCGAATTGGATTTGACTCAATTCCCTGTTGGCACTTACATTATCAATGTAAGGCTTGATGCAAGGAACCAAACCCATTTCAAAGTTATGGTAATTAACGAAGAATAATTTTCGACTTTCAGTTTCTCATAATGGGGTGGCGGAGTAATCTGCCCCCCATTTTTATTTTAGAATTATTAGACATTCTTACAAATGGTATGGTATGGCTAAATTTATCTTTTGCCTTACATACCATACCATTTGTAAGAATGTCTATTATTTTTGATAAATTACAAGCTGAATCACAATTCTCTTATCTAATTTTTTGCAAACCATATTACAATCATATCAAAAACAAGCTGGATTTATTATTGTCCTTTGGATGATAGGTATGCTTATTTCTGCCGAAGTTTTAATGTCCCTGCCCATGATCACTCTTCTGCTCATGGCAATTTTCGAATGGGATGGAAATTCTTTCGGTTTCAGAAAAAAGCTGAAACACAATTGGCAACAATTAACAAAAGATAAAACATGGCTCATTGCTACCATACCCTTTTTATTGGTAGTTTTCACGGCTCCTTTTTCCAATGAAGATCTCAATTATTTATGGGAAAGAATTCGGATTAAAATTCCATTTTTGGTTCTTCCTTTTGCTTTTATTAGCATACCTCAATTTTCAAAAAAATCATACTATAACTTATTGTACATATTTTTAATTCTCACTTCCTTGTGTTCCTTGGGTGTTCTATTTAATTACCTTTCTAATTTTGAGGAAATAAATATTCTCATTTCCCAAGGACAAGCCATTCCTACTCCTTGTAATCATATTCGTTTTAGTTTGATGGTGGCTTATTCTATTATTATTGGTGTTTATTTATTTTTCAAACAACATCATTTTAAATTCAGATGGGAAAAATGGTGCCTGGGTGGGCTCGCCCTTTTCCTTTTCATCTTTATACATGTACTTGCCGTTAGGAGCGGTCTGGCTGTATTTTACCTAGCTTCTTCCATCCTGATTTTCCGATATATCTTCTTATCAAAAAAATATGTATTAGGAGGATGGCTCATCATCGGTTTGCTTTCGGCTCCGTTTATTGCTTATCATACCATACCTAGCATCAAAACAAAAATTGCTTATATGAAATATGATTATTTCCAATCTAGAAATCAGGACGCAGGGAGAGGCTATTCTGATTCCGAAAGAATCATGTCTTTACAAATGGCTTCTAATATTATTAAGGAACATTCTTTTTTAGGCGTTGGAGCTGGAGATTTAAAACACGAAATGCAACAACAGTATGCCCAACATTATCCGGACATTCCTCGAGAGGAACAAAAAATGCCACATAATGAATATATTTCAATATTAGCCGGAACAGGCATAATAGGATTGTTCTTTTTCTTGATTTTTTGTGTCTATCCCATCATCCATAATAAAAATTACCAAGAGCCTCTTTTCTTCGCATTCTTACTCATCTTACTCTTTTCTTTTTTGGTGGAGAACACTATAGAAAATGCACTAGGCGTTGCTTTATGTACTTTATTTTTATTACTGGGTTTAAATACGAATCAAAAATAATCTAGGCTGCCAAAGCCGAAGTGGGTTCGGGTTTTTTTCCGAATTCTCTCAAGACCCGCAAATGGGAAAATACCGCATCCATAAACCATTTATTTTCATAATAAGGGAGATCGAATTCGAGAGCCGTTTCCTTTACTATTTTTGAAATGTTCCGATAATGTATATGACATACATGGGGAAACAGATGATGTTCAATTTGGTAATTCAAGCCGCCCACAAACCATGAAATAATCGGATTATAATGCGCAAAATTGGCTGTTGTTTGCAATTGGTGGATCGCCCATGTATTTTCCATGGTTCCGGTCGGATGCGGTTCGTGGTGGGTCGGTCCCTCTACTACGTGTGCCAATTGGAAAATTACGGTAATCAAAACACCCGCAACCATATGCATGAATAAGAAACCTAACAAAACTGCCCACCAAGTGGCACCCATCAATATGGGTATACCGATAATATAAAAAAGATATATTGCCTTGCTCACAAGCATCGTCAACCATTCTTTTCTAGGTTGATGTCCGCTCCGCTCCGTCATTCCTGTTTGGTTATACTCTTTCAATTGTCTGAAATCTTTGGATAAAATCCAACTGACAGTTGCCAAAGAATAAAGAAGAATAGCATAATAATGTTGGAACTGGTGATACCATTTATATTTTCCATAAGGAGAAAGTCGAAGAAAGGGCTTATCGTGGATATCTTCATCCATTTCATAAATATTCGTATAAGTATGATGAAGAATATTATGCTGCACCTTCCAAGTAAAGGAACTCCCTCCGATGATATTCAAAGAATACCCCAATAAAGAATTCATGGTTTTGTTCTTACTGTATGAACCATGATTGGCATCGTGCATAATGCTCAATCCGATACCCGACAAACCCAAGCCCATGAATGTATAAATTAGGACGACCATCCAACTGCTCGGATTCATGAAAAGGATATAAAAATAAGGGGTAAAATACAAGGCGAACATCATGAGGGTCTTGAAATACATTCGGATATTGCCCGTCTTTTCCAAATTATTCTCCTCAAAATATTGATTGACTCTACGCCGCATCGTCTGGAAAAAAAATTGGGGATCTTTTTTGGAAAACCGAAGAGATTTAGGCTGCATTGTAGAATACTTTAGAATGTAGGTGAATATTTAACCTCCCTAAAGGTAAACCTAAATGGGTGATATTTTATGGTATACAATTCAATTCCTTGAAAAGTGATGTGAATCTGTCGTCTATTACTTCTTATTGTACTGATTCATTGCCCTAGCAGCACCAATCGTTCCAAAAGCAAGTACACATTCTGCGGAGCTGGCTAAAATATCGGGTAAGGTTTCCCATTCTTTATCCGACCATTTTCCCAAAACATAATTCACTTGTTGCCCCTTGTGGAAATCGGCACCAATACCTACCCTTAATCTTGCATATTTATTATTGCCTAATAGCTGATCGATATTTTTCAAGCCATTATGTCCTCCATCACTCCCCTTGGTTTTTAGTCGGATTTTTCCATAATCCAAATTCAAATCATCCAATACCACCAATAGGTTTTCTTGTTTGATTTTCTTTTTAGTCATCCAATATCGAACCGCCTTACCACTTAAATTCATGAAGGTCGTTGGTTTCAATAAGACAAATGTCCTGCTTTTATATTTGAACTCCCCTACCCAGCCTTGCGATGCATCATCAAAATCCACATCATACCTTTTGGCTAAATTATCTATCACTTCAAAACCCACATTGTGCCGGGTTTCATCATATTCTGCTCCGGGATTCCCCAAGCCTACAATCAAATATTTCATCGGATCCGGTTCTTCTGATTCTCTCTGGAATAATTTCTTTATGAATGAAAACATCTGTCCATCATTTTATGGTTCCTCAAAAATACATTTTATTTTCTAAGCAGAAAGCATGAGCTACAATACGTAGAAACACGTATGGTTATTTTTATTGTTTTCATGAATATTGAATACGATTCAACTCAACAAACAACAAATTATAAAAATAATAACCGACATGTAACAAATTCTTTTTTTTGCGTTATAAACAGTATAGATGAAAGAAATCATATACATATTATTTTTTCTTTTTTCCTATGGAAACACATTTGCCTTGCACATATCCATAGAGCCTTGCTTGAAATTCTACAAAGAGCACCAAACATCGTTTGAAAAAATGGCTAAAAAATGGAATTTGGATCATCAAGAAATAGTGTCCATTGCCTTGCCCGAAGAAATCCGATTTCAGGAATGGCAAAATTATCTAGAGGCTACGGCATTGAGGCAATTTTATATAAAGGGAGGAAAAGAGGATGCTGATTTTTCTATCGGTCATTTCCAGATGAAACCTTCTTTCGTAGAAGATCTAGAATGTGCCATTGTAGAAAATGAAACATTTTCTATTTTATTTCAAGAATTAATTCCTGAAGGAGATTGGAGCCCCGAAGAGGTTCGAAAATTCAGAATAGAAAATTTAGATAATATTTCCACCCAATTCAAATACCTCTGTGCTTTTTATAAAATCATGGAACTAAAAACGACGGATTATAATTTCAAAACCAGAAAAGAAAAAATATTTTTCTTTTCCTCTGCCTATAATTTAGGCTTTAATAAACCCAAGAAACAAATCCAAAATTGGACGAGAATAAAGGCATTCCCCTATGGGAGAAAATTTAATTTCGAGCAAGATAGTTTTTCTGAAATTGCTTGGAATATTTATTTATCAATCAACTCAGATTTATAAGAATTTAGGTTTTTACTTTTTTTATTTTTTATTAAAAATCAAATCACATGAAAATTCAATGCTATGCAAAAAATAGCTCCAAGCTATTATTGCCCCTATGTTTCTTGATTTTATTTTTCGGTTGCCAAACTGAAAACATTACAGAACCTACCCTTTCTGTAGAAAAATTAATACAACCGCCCATCGAAAAACTCACGCCTACTTTCGAAGAAAAAGAATTCAACATTGCAAAAGGAATGACTTGGAATTTTTCGAATGGAACGTCTATTTACATACCTCCTAATGCTTTAATGGACGAAGACAGCAATGCTTTGACTGGAAAAGCCATATTAAAGTTCAGGGATTATCATGATGCTGTCGATGTTTTTCTTTCTGGCATTCCGATGGGATACGATGATGGCAAGGGAGAAAAAGGCAACATGGAAACAGCGGGCATGTTTGAAATCCGTACGGAAGCAAATGGAAAAAATGCATTGCTCCAAGAAGGAAAAGAAGTACAAGTGAATTTAGGAACGACCATAGGTGGCAAAGGATACAATTCTTATTTCTTAGACGAAGAAAAAAGAGAATGGGTTTTTCTTGAAAAGAATAAAGCGAAGAAAAATTCAAAAAAAATAAATCAGAAAAAAATCGTAGAAGAATTACGTCCTGGAATGCCTTTCCCTTTGGACAGGAAATATTTCGCTTTGGATTATCGGGTTTTATTGGATGAATTTTATAGTAAAAATATCACCCAAGCCAACAATCAATTTTTCCAAGAACAATTGGAGGCGTATGGTTTGGCTTGGCTGGACACCGATTCTAAAGACGGTGTAGAATATAACGGAAATAAAAAACCCGCCGCCTTAATGGTCTGGAAAAAAATATCCGAAGAAAGTTTTCCTTCTTGGGTAAAAAACAGCACTTGTGAATTTAAGAAAAAATCAGGTAACCGTTATTTTATGAGAATCCATGAAAAGGATAAAAAATATTTTACCGATGTAGAAGTGGAATGGGTCATGCCTGTAAGTTATTTATTCAAATTGCCACCAGAAGATTGGGCAAATGATTACCAAGCATCATTTACCAAATTCAAGAAGGAGGAAAAAAGAATGAATCTCATGACTAATTTTATTCGTTCATTGGAGGTTCAAGAATTCGGCATTTATAATTATGATAGAATTATGAAAGAAGAGAAAGCGATTCCCTTATTGGCAAACTTCGAATTTGAAGCTTCTTTTGATGAAACTGTTTCCAAACCAGACGTATATTACATACCCAGTAGCGAAAGGGCTTTGGTAAAATACCCTCAGAAACAATGGAGTGATTTTCCTTTGATGCCGGATAACGGTGGCCGAATTTTCAGCCTTTTACCCGGCAATAAAATAGCCCTTTACGAAAAGAAAAAATATCGAAAAATCCCTTTCCCTGAATTACGACAAATGGAGCAACCTGCCTACGAATTCGAAATGGCGATTGCTTTGGAAAATATTTCCTCACCCGAACAACTAAAAAAAGTTTTGTTGAATTAAATTCAACCTTAATAATAAAAAGGCATTCCAAATTTGGAATGCCTTTTTATTATTAACCAGGTTTTAATTATCATTCAATTTTCATAAATCTTAAAAATTCGCTAGTTCTACGACCCTTCTCTTCTAATTGAATCGTATAAATACCTGATAAAAGGTTTGACAAATCAACAGGAATTAAATTCGTTCCTTCTTTTACCTCTACTATCTTGGACACCACCTTTTCCCCGGTTAAATCATAAATAGAAATATTCATACTATTACTTCCTTCCATATCTGTATTATAGGATAATTGTGTATATCCATCAAGTGAAGGATTAGGGAATATTTCTGCCTTACGTTTACTTCCACAGTCCGATTCCAATACAATTACATCAGAATATTCTGATGTCCCATCAAAATCTATTTGATGTAAACGATAATAATTGTTATTGCTTTTTATGCCTTTATGGATAAATTTATATTCTTGCCGTTCCACGGTTGTACCCGAACCTTCAACAATACCTAATATTTCAAACCTGATCCCATCAGTACTGTATTCTACTTGGAACATTTCATTATTCTCTTCCGAGAATGTCTCCCAGAGCAATGTTACATCACAATCTTCCAATGTTCCTTCAAAATGACCTAACTCAACAGGAAGAGCTATTCTAGAAAACCCTGCACTAATGTTGCAATTGGTATTGTCTGTTGTCGATGTTACAGAAAATGTTCCAGTTCTCAATGTTGTTGGATCCATATCACTATCATCTGCATCGGTCAAATCCGAACCAGAAGCATCCTTCCATGTACCAGAAACAAAACCTCCGCTTGGCATTGTAAATTCTACGTAATAAGTTCCAACAGGTATATTTACAAAAGAATATTCCCCGTCAGAATCCGTAACCGCTGTAGCTACTGTTACATCTGATGTATTTTTAAGATATACAGTTGCTCCTTCAATTAAAGGATCTGAAGCATCCTGGACTCCATTACTCCCTAAATCATCCCAAACGAATCCACAAGTATTTTTTCTAATAAACCCTGCATCATAATTCAAATCTACATCACCATCATTTAACGTAAATGTACTCACCAATCCTTTAGAATTTGGATCACTTCCTGTTGCCGTTCCTGATATTTGAGTAGTCGTTTTGTAATCTAAAGGAGAATCGAATGTAATATAATAATCTCCAGGCACAAGTTCTTCGAATAGATATTGACCAGAAGCATTTGTGATTTCTGTCCCTACATAAGTATCATCTGCTTTATATAAATTAACGGTTACCCCTGATGCTATCGGCTCCCCCCCATCTTGAATTCCATTATGATTTTCATCATACCATGTATAATCACCTACACTAGCTATTGGGAACGTTACATATAGGTCTTCTTGACAATCTGAATAACCATCTAATTGATATCTTAATATCAACCCGTTTTCATTGGCTGCATAAAAAGAACTAATACTTATTGGTCCCCAAGAAGCAGTACTTGTTGCTCCAGAAAAAGGTCCATATACGGTTAAGAAATTAGGTCCGGAATTGGCTTCTTTTATTCCTAAAATCCAAGGAAGACCTGAGTTAGGAGTATTTGGCAATGAAATCTGCCCCGATACTAAATCATCTGAAGGATCTGCAGGTGTCCCATTATCATCCCTAATTATTGTAGATGAGGCTCCGGGTTGGTTAAACCCGCTCCAATCACAAACCGGAGAACAACTCGAAGGAGGGGTTACAACAACAGGCGATGCAGTCGTGCACGATGTCTCTACAGCATCTGTAATATTCAAGGTGTATGAACCATTCGAAATTTCGAATAACGGAGGAGACAAAATCGTATTGTCAAAGGTATATACCGTGTTGTAATTTCTCCATGCTCCTCCGAGTTCTGGCGACACCCAAGAACC
>JAHDDR010000209.1 GCA_020629255.1 Saprospiraceae bacterium
AAGCTCCCACAATGACATATCTCCTACCTTTTTTCTCAATATTATTCTTTTCCCTATCCTTTTTATATTTCAAGAAATCATTATCTAACTTATAATTATTTAAACCATAACAATTATTGGATTTAGGATAAGAAAACATAATTGATTCCCTAGGACAATCTACTGAACTCAATTTCGTATCTAGCTTGAATTTTGTTTTTGAGTCGCTCATGAATTGAGCTTGACTAAACAAGAATAACATGACAAAAAGGAGGGACAAAATAATTCTAAGAAGCATAATTGTTGTTTTAAGTTGAATATATTATCCAATATAAAAATATTTTTCAATAAGAAAAAGACTATAACTCAATTTGACGTTTGCTTTACTTTTTTTCTTTCTTCTTCCTCACACCTTCCACGACACCTTTTAAAGTATGTACCGCTTGTTTTAATGTCTTACATTCATCTTTTACCAAAAAGAAATGTCGGACGGATTGTTTGAAACGCAAATGCCGGTCTCCTAAATTATTTACATAGTCAATTAAATGATTGAAATGATCGGATTCATAAAAAGTGGATTGTGGATCATTGACAAAATAACAACGCAATTTATTTCCTTTTAAATTCAATCTGTCAAAACCCAATGCCTTGCAATGCCATCGCATCCGCAATGCCTCGAATAAATTATAAACGGATTTCGGAACTTTCCCAAAACGATCCGCCATTTGCGAAATGAATTCTTCTATTTCTTCTTCGCTTTCTAATTTGTCCAATAAATTATAAAGGTTCAATCTTTCTTGTATGCTCGTTACATAATCATCAGGAATATGCATTTCCGCATCGGTCTCAATAATGACATCACGGACATATTCTTTTTCTCCTTGTTCTTCGTCTTTGAATAAATCCTTGAATTCACTTTCTTTTAATTCCTGTATGGCTTCATCCAATATTTTTTGATAAGTTTCAAAACCGATGTCCGCAATAAATCCGGACTGTTCCCCACCTAATAAATTCCCTGCTCCTCTAATATCCAAATCTTTCATCGCAATATCAAAACCCGATCCCAAATCAGAAAACTCTTCTAATGTCTGTAATCTTTTTCTGGCATCCGGAGTAAGGACGGAAAGCGGAGGAGAAAATAAATAACAATATGCCTTTCTATTAGAACGTCCGACACGTCCTCTTAATTGATGCAAATCACTCATCCCGAACTGGTGGGCATTATTTATTATTATGGTATTGGCATTCGCAATATCCAATCCCGTTTCAATAATGTTGGTACAAATTAAAACATCGAATTTTCTATTGATAAATCCGACAAGTGTCTCTTCTAATTTTTTAGGATCCATTTGTCCATGTGCCATGGCAATATCTATGTCCGGACATAATTTGGAAACCATTGCATGAATGTCAGGTAGTGATTTTACTCTGTTGTGAACAAAGAAAACCTGACCGCCTCTATAAATTTCATAATAAATGGACTCCTTAATAATTTCATCATTAAACATACGGACTTCCGTATGGATAGGCTGGCGATTAGGCGGAGCAGTTTTAATCAAGGATAAATCACGTGCAGCCATTAATGAAAATTGTAAAGTCCTTGGAATCGGTGTGGCAGTTAAAGTCAAAGTGTCCACATTGATTTTAATATTCCTTAATTTTTCTTTGGCGGCTACGCCGAATTTTTGTTCTTCATCAATAATTAATAATCCCAAATCTTTAAAACCGACTTGTTTATTTAATAAACCATGCGTACCAATAACCAAATCAATTTTACCTTCTTTTAATTTTTCAAAAATTATCCTTTTTTCTTTTGCACTTCTGAAACGGTTGATATAATCTACGGTAACACTGAATTCTTTTAATCGATCATTAAATGTTTTATAATGTTGCAAGGCTAAAATAGTCGTAGGGACTAAAATCGCAACTTGTTTCCCATCCACGATTGCTTTGAATGCGGCACGGACTGCAATTTCCGTTTTCCCAAAACCCACATCCCCGCAAATTAATCTATCCATCGGATAAGCCTTCATCATGTCTTCTTTCACTGCTTGGGTAGCCGTAAATTGATCTGGCGTATCTTCATATAAAAAAGAAGCTTCCAATTCCGTTTGCATATATCCATCTTGCGGAAAGGCATGTCCTTTTGCCGCTTTTCTTTTTGCATATAATTTTATTAAATCTGCCGCAATGTCTTTTATTTTTTTCTTGGTTTTTCTTTTAATTCTTTGCCAAGCATCAGAACCCAATTTATTTACAGCAGGTTTTTTCACACCTTCACTGGAAATATATTTTGATATTTTATGCAAGGAATGGATACTTACATAAAGCAGATCATTATTTTTATATAAAAGTCTTACACATTCTTGGATTTGTCCATTGACATTTAATTTTTCCAAGCCTGAATATTTTCCAATACCATGATCGATATGTGTAACATAATCCCCCGGAGTCAATTCACGCAATAAGCGTAAATTAATTGCCTTACTTTTTGTAAATCCTTTTTTTAAATTATATCTATGGAAACGATTGAATATTTGATGATCCGTATATAATGCCACATTTAATTCCGGGTCAATAAATCCTTCATGGATGACATTCGTAATCGGATGGAATTTTACGTCAGCATTTAAATCAGCAAAAATGTGATAATATCTTTCCGCTTGTTTTTGGTGGGGAACGAAAATGAAATTTTCGTTTTTGTCTTTTTCCTTTTCTTTTAAATCTTCAATTAATAATTGGAAATTTTTATTAAACGGTTTTTGTGGAGAAGCATTATATTTAACAACTAAATCCGGTGTAATATTCAAATTCACCCCTTTGAAAATAACCGTATGGTACCGATCCAAATCAATGACCACTTCATCTGGACGAACAAAAGCCCTATCTTTTAATAAGGCTGTTTTATTTTCATCATCCTCCTCGACTTTGACTTGTTCCGCTAATTTAATTGCTTTGTCAAAAGAAGTCCCCAAAGCATCCAAAAGCATTTCGACATCCCTTACCCAAACAATAGCGTTTTTTGGCAATACTTTTAAAAAAGAAACTTTCTGGCTATTCTCGAAACGGGTATTAATGTTGGGAATAATATTAACTTCGGAAATGTTTTTTTTGGATAATTGTGTGGTAGGGTCAAATAAACGAATCGATTCTACTTCTTCATCAAATAAATCAATTCTATATGGCCAGTCGTTTCCATAAGAAAAAATATCTATGATAGAACCACGCACGGAAAACTGTCCGGGTTCATAAACAAAATCAGAACGTTCAAAACCAAATTCAGTTAATATTTCAATTAAAAAATTGACATCAAGGATTTCGCCGACTTTTACTTTTATTCTGTTTTCTCCGAGAACTTCAGGGGCCACCACTTTTTCAAACAAAGCTTCCGGATAAGTGACCACGATTTCTCCTACATGGTTGTCAGAAGTTATTTTATTGACAGTTTCTGTTCGTTGTAAAACATTATTCGTTTCGAGTCTTGTAAAATCTTGCGGCCGGCGGAAAGAATCGGGAAACCAATGGATTTTTTTTTGCCCGAACAAAGTTTGTAAATCCTCTTTAAAATAACCCGCATCATCCTTATCCTTGCCTATGAAAACATGCATGCGTGGATCATTCATATAAACTCCTGCCAATAAAAATGCGGGCAATGAACCTATCGCTCCCTCTGGTTTTATTCTGGAAGTCGTATCAGTGGAAAGAATGGAAACCATCTGTTTTGTCCTAGCATCCTCTCGATAATACCCTAGAAGCCTTTTTAGATTTTCTTGCATTCCACAAAGGTAAGGAATGATGTATAAATAACCCAAGTTGTCTATATTCAGACTAGGGTAAACAGACCTAATTATTTTTCAAAAACAAAATTACTGAATTTAAATTTTGCTAATGCAGCGAAATTTAATCATATTCAGTTTTTTTGTTGGTTATGCAATTGTAGCCATTTCAAACAATTGGGAATAATCGACAAAAGTATTAAGTTCAATCCTAAAACCTCCCATACTCCTATATTTCAGGTTTAAATGTTGAATTTTGATGCGTTTGCCCTAGCAGAAAGTATTTGTATTTGAAAATATGGAAGAAGTATTTATATTTAACAATTGAATAGAAACACACAAAAATGCAAAGGATTCCATCCGTCTATGTTACCTCAAGCGCCATACATGGTAGGGGTGTATTTACATCGGGAGATATCGAAGAGGGAACTCTTATAGAAATTTGCCCTGTAATAGTAATTCCTGAAATAGAACTGAATGCCATCCATGCGACTATCCTCCATGATTATTACTATTATTGGGGAGAAGAGGAGAAGGAAGCTGCGATTGTTTTGGGCTTTGGTTCTATTTACAACCATTCTTTTAAGCCAAATGCTGAAGTTGTACCTAGTTATGAAGATTTTCAATTTTCTTTTTATGCAAAAAGAAAGATATTGGCAGGGGAAGAAATTACTGTGAATTATAATGGTGATGATGACAATTCAAAAGAGCCATTGTGGTTCCATGACAAAGGCTCGGAAAGGAAACAAACATAAGCCTAATGGAATATGACATTAGAAGAATTTAAGGAAATACAACCCGGTATTCCAAAATTGCCGGGTGTTTACCGCTTCTTGGATAAAGATGGCGTGGTGCTTTATGTAGGTAAGGCGAAAGTGCTTCGCAATAGGGTTTCCAATTATTTTTCAAAACATGGGGATGGTCGGGCGAAAGTAAAAACATTGGTTAAGAATTCGGATAGGATCGAATATACTATTGTTGATACGGAACAGGATGCCTTACTCCTCGAATGCACATTGATAAAAAAATACCAGCCCCGATACAATGTCATGTTGAAGGATGGAAAAACCTACAATTATATTTGTATAAAAAAAGAAAGGTTTCCCCGCGTTTTTCTTACCCGAAAAGTAATTAAGGATGGTTCGACTTATTTCGGTCCATATACTTCCAAATGGCGGGTGGAAATCATTACGGATTTAATTCGGAAATTATTTAAAATCAGAACTTGTAATTTTAATTTATCCGAAGAAAATATTGCAAAAGGAAAATTCAAAGTCTGTTTGGAATATCATATAAAAAATTGTGCTGGACCATGTGAGGGTTTTGAAACGGAAGAACATTATAATGAGAAAATAATTCAGATTAAAAACATATTGCGGGGGAATTTCGGAGAGGTAAAAAAACATCTCAAGGAAAAAATGCAAATCCATGCAGAGAATCTGAATTTTGAAATTGCACAAGAAATAAAAGAAAAACTGAAAGCTTTTGAGGATTATCAAGGAAAATCAACAGTGGTCAGCACTACGATAAAGGATGTGGATGTTTTTTCTATTACCAAGGATGAAAAAATGGCTTATGTCAATTATTTAAAAGTAGTGAACGGAGCATTGATCAATGTGTTCACACAAGAAATTTTATTGAATTTGGATAATGAGGAAGATGAGGATTTATTATCCATTGTCATTCCGGAATTAAGGGAAAGATTTAATTCCATCGCCCCTGAAATTATTGCATCTTATAA
The DNA here is from genome assembly GCA_020629255.1 of Saprospiraceae bacterium. Taxonomy (GTDB): domain Bacteria; phylum Bacteroidota; class Bacteroidia; order Chitinophagales; family Saprospiraceae; genus JAHDCE01. The sequence continues at coordinate 5,497 of JAHDDR010000209.1, forward strand.
TGTGCCTTTATTGGAAAATGATATTTCTTTGACGATCCCTAAGATAGGAGATAAAAAAAAGTTATTGGATTTATCTACTAAAAATGTTTTGTATTATAAAAACCAAAAATTAAAAGATGCTGAGGCAAGAATTAAAAAACAAACTTCCGCTGAGAGAATATTAACAACATTAAGGGATGATTTGCAAATGGACCGTATCCCATTGCATATAGAATGTTTTGATAATTCAAATTTACAAGGAACGAACCCTGTGGCGAGTTGTGTCGTTTTCAGAAATGCAAAACCTGCAAAAAAAGATTATCGCCATTTTAACATAAAAACGGTAGTCGGTCCGGATGATTTTGCATCAATGGAAGAAATTGTTTACCGTCGGTATTCCAGATTGATTCGGGAGGGAAAATCCTTGCCGCAATTAGTCATAATAGACGGAGGAAAAGGACAATTATCTTCTTCCATGAAAAGTATTAATGCACTAGGAATCGCTGACCAGATAACGGTAGTCGGTATCGCAAAAAAATTAGAAGAAATATTTTTTCCGAATGATTCTATTCCATTGCATATCAATAAAAAATCGGAATCATTAAAATTGATTCAACATGCAAGAAATGAAGCACATCGTTTCGCCATTACTTTTCATAGAAATCAAAGGTCGAAGAATTTCATCCAAAGTCGTTTGGTGGAAATTCCAGGAGTGGGAAAAACAACTGCGAAAAAATTATTGTCACATTTTAAATCCGTACAAAAAATACAAGAAGCCAGCCTTGAAGAATTATCGGATGTCATAGGAAAAGCATTGGCGAATAAAATCGTGAAAGGTTTGGAAACGACTGATGATAAAGATTAAATTGCTATCTTTATTTAGGAATAAATTAATTCTACATAATGAAAAAACCCATCAAACAAAATTCAATAGGAAAACATTGGCACATAGAAATATATGCTTGCAATATATTGAAATTAAAAACGGTCCCCTTTGTTCAACAAACATTAAGCGAAGCTGCATCGGCATCGGGTGCAACTATCGTAAATGAAAATTTTCATCAATTTTCTCCTTTCGGAGTAAGTGGGGTTGTAGTAATTGAGGAAAGTCATTTCACAATTCATACTTGGCCGGAACATGCTTATGCTGCCGTTGATTTTTTCACTTGCGGAGACAGCATTGACATTCAAAAAGCATTGGACGTAATTGGAAATAACTTTGAAACAGAAAAAATAGAAGTGCGTTATTTCGACCGGGGAAATATTGAGAAAGCAAAAGAATTAATGCCTGAAATATTGAAAGAAGAGAATGTAAAAAAATAAAAAAAAAACCGGAATTAAATTTAATTCCGGTTTTTTTATTTTTTAATAATTTTAGGACA
>JAHDDR010000210.1 GCA_020629255.1 Saprospiraceae bacterium
GTAATTTAAATATAAAAGCAGAAGGCGACAATGAACACCACAAAATTGAATCTATTTTCAAAGCCTTTGCTAGAAGCATCAGAATGGCAAAAGAAAAAACAACATTAATGGGCATACCCAGTACAAAAGGAGTATTATGATTGCAATTATTGATTACGGTGCAGGCAACATTCGTTCTGTTTCGAATGCCTTACAAAGAATGGGAACGGATTGTATTTTAACTGCCGATGCAGAAAAAATCAGATCCGCAGAAAAAGTAATTTTCCCAGGTGTAGGTGAAGCATCTTATGCCATGGAAAATTTAAAAAGAAAAAAATTAGACACATTAATCCCTACATTGACTCAACCCTTTTTAGGAATTTGCTTGGGCATGCAACTGATGTGCAAAGAAACTGAAGAAGGTTCCACAAAAGGATTGGGTATTTTTAATTCAGAAGTAAAAAAATTTCAAGTAGATTTAAAAGTCCCACACATGGGATGGAACAATCATAAAAAATGTCAATCCAAAATTTTTAATGGTATAGATCCTAATCATGACTTTTATTTTGTCCACAGTTATTATGCCGAACCTTGCGAACATTGTATCGCTACTTCCGAATATGGAATAACATTTAGTACAGCTATGCAGAAAGATAATTTTTGGGCGGTACAATTCCACCCTGAAAAATCCGGAAAAATTGGAGAGCAATTATTAAAAAATTTTTTAGAATTATAAACTATGAGAATCATACCTGCCATAGATATTATTAATGGAAAATGCGTTCGTTTAACACAAGGCGATTATTCGCAAAAAAAAATATATAACGAAAACCCTTTAGAGGTCGCTCAACAATTCGAAGATGCTGGAATTAAATATTTACACCTCGTCGATTTAGATGGTGCAAAATCAAAAACCATCATCAATCAAAAAATATTAGAAAACATTGCAAAAAATACTGCTTTAAAAATAGATTTTGGCGGGGGCATAAAATCAGAACAAGACGTAAAAATTGCCTTCGACTCTGGTGCTTCCCAAGTAACGGTTGGCAGCCTCTCTGCTTCTTCGCCTGATACCTTTCTTTCTATTTTAAAAAAATATGGAAAAGAAAAAATTATTTTAGGAGCGGATGCCAAACAAGGCAAAATTGCTATACACGGCTGGAAAGAAATGACTAACTTATCCGTCATTCAATTTATTTCCCAATATGTAGAAAAAGGGAGCGAATATGTAATTTGTACCGACATAGCCAAAGATGGCATGCTTGAAGGTCCATCTCAAAAATTGTATGAAGAAATATTATCCAAACAAAAAAATAAAATTTCATTAATCGCTAGCGGTGGCATTTCTTCCATCCAGGATCTGAAGAACATGAAAAAAATCGGAATGGAAGGTTGCATTATTGGCAAAGCCATTTATGAAAATAAAATCAGCTTGAAAGAATTATCTCAATTTAATGATGCATTATCATGTTGAAAAAAAGAATTATTCCTTGCTTGGATATAAAGAATGGAAGAACGGTGAAAGGAATTAATTTCCTGAATATACGTGATGCCGGCGATCCAGTAGAACTCGCAAAAAATTATGCCGAACAAGGAGCCGACGAATTGGTTTTCTTGGACATCACCGCTACGATCGAAAAAAGAAAAACTTTAATTTCTTTGGTTGAAAAAATAGCTGCCGAAATTAATATTCCATTTACAGTGGGTGGAGGAATTTCTTCCGTTAAACAAGCTTATGATTTATTACATGCCGGTGCAGATAAGATAACCATTAATTCTGCTGCTGTAAAAAACCCAAAACTAATAGAAGAACTTTCTTCCCGTTTCGGCAACCAATGTGTCGTGGTTGCTATCGACACCAATTTCATTCATAACGATTGGTTTGTCTTTATACACGGCGGAAAAAAAGAAACCATATACAAAACGTTAGATTGGGCGAAAGAAATAGAAAAAAGAGGCGGCGGAGAAATTCTATTAACCACCATGACACAAGACGGCACAAAACGTGGTTTTGAAATTGACATTACAAAATCCGTCAGCAATGAAGTTAACATTCCGGTGATTGCTTCTGGCGGTGCTGGAAAATTGGAACATTTTCCAGATGTGTTCCTCAACGGCAAAGCCGATGCAGCTTTAGCGGCCAGTATTTTTCATTTTAATGAAATCAGTATTCCTAATTTAAAAAATTATTTACGAGAACAAAACATTCCAATACGATGAAACCTGATTTTGAAAAAGGAAATGGTTTAACACCTGTTATTATACAACATGCCAATACATTAGAAGTCCTCATGTTGGGATACATGAACCTAGAAGCTTTTGAAAAAACCCAAGCAGAAAAAAAAGTAACTTTTTTTTCCAGAAGCAAAAATAGACTTTGGACCAAAGGCGAAACTTCGGGTCATTTTTTAATCGTCAAAAATATATCTATTGATTGCGACAATGATACGATATTAATTCAATGTTTGCCTCAAGGACCAACCTGCCATAAAGGAACGTCGAGTTGTTTCGGCCCTGCCAATGCCAAAGGATTTGTTTATCAATTAGAACAAGTCATTGAAGAACGAAAAAAAGTATCTCCAAAAACATCTTATGTGAGTCGGTTATTCCAAAAAGGAATAAATAAAATAGCGCAAAAAGTGGGTGAAGAAGCCATAGAAGTTGTCATAGAAGCTAAGGACAATAATGATGATTTATTCCTCAATGAATCTGCTGATTTATTATTCCACTATTTAATGTTGCTGAATAAAAAAGGATTTTCCTTTTCGGATGTGGAAGAAGTTTTGAAGAATAGGCATACAAAATAGATCTGACTAAACTCATTTAAGAATTCGTAGCCCTTCAGCGAGTATTCGTCATGAGCATTTCAGCCAAGAACAAATTCATGGCTCTTTTTTACGAATGCTAGAGCAGTTCCCTCTTGTAGTAGTTGACTGAGAAAACAAGTCAAGATCTACCCGATATTGTGGTCAGAAAGAAAATTTATTCATTGACCACAATATCGGAATCATGAAAAATCTATTAAAAAATACCTGTTTGATTTTGTCATTCTTCATGGCTATTTCATTAACGGCCCAAGAAGACAAAACATTATCCCCTTACTTTTTCGTCAAAAATGCTTCAGGAAAAGTAGAAAACTTCCCCTTGAAATCCACGACGGTAAATGCCAACATTGCCGGAGCTGTTGCCGACATTACCGTTATCCAATCCTATCAGAATAATGGGCACGAACCCATCGAAGCCACTTACGTTTTCCCTGCTTCTACCCGCGCTGCCGTATATGGCATGCAGATGGTGATTGGCTCCAGGGTTATTACGGCAAAAATCAAGGAGAAGGAGGAAGCTCGAAAAGCTTATAACCAAGCCAAATCCGAAGGAAAAAGAGCTTCCTTACTCGAACAAGATCGCCCGAATGTTTTCCAGATGAATGTAGCCAATGTTATGCCCGGCGAAACCATTGAAGTGCATTTGCAATATACCGAAATGCTTGTGCCTACGGCGGGAAAATACGAATTTGTTTATCCAGAAGTGGTCGGTCCTCGCTATGCGAATCCACAAAAAATAAAAACAAACAACACGTCCAACGTCCCTTACACAAAACAAGGAGTAGGCTCTACATTCCCTATCAATATTTATGTAAGGTTGGATGCTGGTATGCCGATACAAGACGTTACATGTAACAGCCATTATACGGATATAAAATATCCGACAACAACGACGGCAAACATTCGTTTGGATGCGACAAAAGAACAAAAATCCAACAAGGATTTTATTTTGGAATACCAATTGGCGGGAGGAAAAATACAATCGGGTTTAATGTTGTATGAAGGAGAAAACGAAAAGTTTTTCACCTTGATGGTTCAGCCACCTAAAAAAATAACGGAGGGAAAAATTCCTCCCCGCGAATATATTTTCGTGATGGATGTTTCCGGTTCGATGAATGGGTTCCCCTTGAAGGTTTCTAAAAAATTAATGCGGAATTTAATTGGGAATTTAAAACCGACGGATAAATTCAATGTATTATTATTTGCGGGTGCATCTGATATTTTAGCGGAAGAATCTTTACATGCCACGCCTGAAAATGTGAATGATGCCATGCATATTATTGATCGACAAAAAGGAGGTGGCAGCACTCATTTATTACCCGCTTTGAAAAGAGCCATCCAATTACCTCGCTGCGAATCCAATGTTTCTCGATCGATTGTAGTGGTTACGGATGGTTACATCAACGTAGAACGAGAAGCCTTTGATTTAATTCGAAATAATTTGAATCAAGCGAACCTTTTCGCTTTCGGAATCGGTACCGGTGTGAATCGTCATTTGATAGAAGGAATGGCTCATGTCGGTATGGGAACACCGTTTGTCATTACCTCAGAAAAAGGAGCCAATGCCAAAGCGGAATTATTCAGAGAATACATCGAAAAACCGGTATTGACCCAAATCGATGTGGATTTCGAGGACTTTAATGCCTATGATGTAGAGCCGACTTCTGTAGCAGACGTTCTTGCGGATCGCCCGATTATGATTTATGGAAAATACAAGGGAGATGCCAAAGGAAAAATAAAATTGAAAGGATATACGGGCGATGATGCACCCTATTATGCCCGCTTCAATGTAAGTAATGTTTTACCGGATTCCAGGAATGTCGCCTTGAAATATTTATGGGCTCGGGAAAAAATCAGATTGATGGATGATTATAAATTGGTGGCACATGATGATGATATTAAAAAAGTTGTTACAAATATTGGTTTAAAATATTCTTTAATGACCGCCTATACTTCTTTTGTTGCTATTGATGAAAATCATATTGCATCAAATGGTGAAATGAAAAAAGTGAATCAACCCTTACCTATGCCCGAAGGTGTTTCCAATTCTGCTGTCGGTTTCGACTTAGCGATTGAAGGCGTGGTTCGAAAATCAAAACCGAAAAAAACCAGCCCTGTATCAACCCTAGACGATGTAAAAATGAACATCATCAAAATCGTATTGAAAAACAAATGGGATTCCTTGAAGGAATGCCAAAAAGAAGGATTGGACTTCCCTGAAAATATGGTCTTGGACATTGAATTGGATGCTTCCGGAAAAATCATTGCGATTCATATCAAGAATGCTACAATTGACAAAACCGTACAACTTTGCATGCAAGATAAACTTTTGGATGTTCAGATTTCCGGCTTGGATCTCCAAGTAGGAACAACGATATCCATCCCCCTCAAAATGTTGAATTAATTTAATTTGAATCGATAGTATCGTGTGTAAAAAGTTATTTAAATTTATTATTGTCTGAGTTTACCTCAGAATATCGTCGATTGAGTTTTTCCCTAGCTATTTCCCTAGAGAATTGCCAATTGATTTTGATCCCCTTTTGGGAACGTTCTTTGAAATAAGCAATCACTTCGTTTGACAATTGGGTAATGTTGGGAATTCTTCGGTTAAGACATTGCCTTGATAAAGCCGAAAATTCAATTTCAATCATGTTCAACCAAGAAGCCGATTTTGGAGTATAGACAAATTCCAGACGATCCATCAGGGCAGCGGCTTTGTCCGCATCGAATGTTTCGTAAAAAGCACTGAAAGTGTGCGTATTCAGGTTATCCATTACCACGGTGATTTTTTCGGCATCGGGATATATCCGAACCAATTGTTCCATGAACTTGGCAAACTCCTTTTTCCGTCTTCTCCGCCTGACCTGGACAAACCGTTTTCCCGTTTTGGGTTCTATCATTGCCAGCAAACAGCAGGACCCATTCTTGGAATAGGCATAATTCTCCTTTTTGACATGACCGGGTTTCATCTGAAGACCTTCCACGGTATCACCTATCAGAAAACAAGGGCGTTCATCAAAACAGACTACAGGCCTCAAAGGGTTGTAGGGCAATAAATACAGCCGCAGAATCAACTCCATCCGAGCAAGGAACCCCGCTGTCAGGGTTCTGATGCACCATTGTTTTTTCCGGTGGGGTTGCAATTCATTTTTTTTAGAATGTTCCCCACCTGTTTGAATGATATGCTTTCGACACATTCCAGCTCGACGAGCCTGTCAGCCAATAAACGCAGCGACCACCTTGCATAACCTTCGGGCGGGGTGCTGCATGCCAAAGCCGTAATCTTTGCCCTGTCCTCACCGCTTAGTTCCATCGGACGACCACTACGGGGCTTGTCCCTTAAGAAGGCCAAACCAGCCGCCCCATATTTCGAAGCCCATTTGGACAAGGTTACGTTACTAACACCCAAGTGCCCCTGTACAGCCAAATAACTCATCCCTTTATCCAGCATTTGAAGAGCCATGATTCGTTTTTGTACCCGAACTTTTAGACTGCCCTTCGATAACATCTCTATTAACTTATTCTTATCTTCATCTGTCAAATGAACGTGACGCTTTTTCATCGTATTCTCTTTTGAATACAAATTTCGGTATTTAAAACTATTTTTTACACACGATATTCAATCCGAATATTATAAAAAAAGGGACTGTATATCTAGATCTTCAATACTTTCCGAGGATGGTAAGAGAAGGTATCACCTTCCCATATAAATATCTATGCCGTCTATGATCCGGCTTACTACCCGAACCAGATGGTTCAGGGAGATTAGATTGCCCCACCCTTGATTTGATCGTAAGGCTTAATCATATGATTTTAAAACAACAAGGGACTGCCTTTTCAGATAGCCCTTTTTTATGTTAATATTTTTTTAAGAACAAAAAAAATAATTGACTTTTTGGGAACTATTCATATATATTGATGATTAACACACTACAACTATTTAATAACATATAAATTCCCAAGAAGTATGATACAACTAGATCTGCAT
>JAHDDR010000018.1 GCA_020629255.1 Saprospiraceae bacterium
GCCTTGTATCTTTTCAAAACCTCTAATTTCCCTTCCATAAAAAACTATTCGTGGTAAAGTCTAATCATGAATTCTATATTTTAGTATGAAAAAAAGATCATTTCACTCCTTTTAATTAACCATCTGAATACATTCCCCTATCATTAACAAATTTCTTTTGATAATGCAGTTCGATTTCATTAGATTTGTCTCGAACTTACGCTAATGCACTGCACTCCTCAACTCCTTAGAGGACATATTTTTTATCGCCTTTTTTGTTGACAAAAAAATCAAAAACTTAAACATGCCTTACAGTGAATTATTAGCTGATCGACTTCGACAAGTCTTAAACGAGAAAAAAAGTCCCTTTGAAGAAAAAAAGATGATGGGAGGACTCTGCTTTATGGTCAATGGGAAAATGTGTGTCGGAATTGTAAAAGAAGATCTCATGGCTCGAGTAGGACCTATCGTTTATGAAGAAGCGTTGGAAATGGAAGGTGCCCGAGAAATGGATTTCACCAAACGCCCCATGAAGGGCTATGTTTTCGTTTCTCCCGAAGGAACGGATTTGTACGAGGATTTATCCGACTGGGTGCAAATGGCTCTGGATTACAACCCTCTGGCAAAAGCATCCAAGAAAAAAAAGAAAAAAGCCGTGTAATTATTTTTAGAAAATATCACAAAAAAGCCGCCTCAAAAATTTGAGGTGGCTTTTTTGTATTTGACTACACGCCAGAATTAAAAATTGATTTTTTCAATTCTCATATCCAATCTTTTCTCTTTTTTGATATAGTCAACAATAAGAACATGGCCATCTTTTGCTTTGAAGACACGGGTTCTTGCTCCTTTGGTTTTCAAATCGATTTCATCCTTACTATACTCACCATCAGCATTACTAATTGCACCAAAATACGTTTTATTCTTTTCGCCCTTCACTCTTAAATAATCGGTATAACCAATAATAAAATAAGAACCATCTTCTGCTTCTTGCGTAAATTGATAGTCAAAGCCACCTAGTGCTTTTATATAAAGCCCCAATAATTGTGAACTTGCCAATCCTGCTCCTGGTGGCAAGCCAAAATCTGATTTTCCTTTTTTAAATACTTCAATATTCGTCAAATCAAATTCAGGAGAAAATTCAAAAACCAACATGTCTTTTACTACCATCTTTACTAACGAAGCTTTCCCTCCTAAAGCTGCAATGGCAATACCAGCTCCACTTGCTGCTTTTTTGTACGACTCTGCAATACCATATATTTTTCCTCCCTCGCCCTTTACAAACCTATGGAAATAAACATGCCCCATGTCTTTTATTTTCCCGGATTTATTAATATCCAAGAACTTCTGGGCCTTTGTCCAAGCTATCGTCCTCTTATCAGAGATTTCACCTTTTTTGTCCATTGCCATCGTTATAATTCCTAAGCTTGGAGCTTTGGCTTCTTTAGCTCCTTTTTCATAATATAAACCAATCAATCGAATATTCTCTCCTTCTAAATAAGCATTAATGACACTCACTTCATATTTAGAATCACTCACTTGCTTTTCAAATAATTTCTTACCTGTTGCTGCATCATTTCCCAACAAGTAAAAATCCATATCTCGAGTCATTAACGATTTTTTCTTTACTACATTCGACAACACTATTTCATCATTGGCTGCAAGAAAATTAGCAAATTCCAACTCTTTGGATTCAGTACTCGAGCCTTTGGTCCAACTTCTTTCTCCTTTTGTATCCGGATAGAATTTCATTTGATAACCAAATTTTTTATTCTTTACTTTCTTATAATCTACAAAACCTCTAGAACCCACTGCATGTAAATCTGCAAACTTACTTGCTTCTTCATTCAAATCTACCGAGCCAAATAACAACTGTGCCTCCTTATTTGTTAATTCCATTTCTTTTTTACGAATCAAGGTTCCATCATTTCCATACATTCGATGTTGCAACAACTTTTCTTTACTTTCGTAAAATTTCAAGATAATTGCATCACCATTATATGCCCCTTCTAATAGTGCTAAATATTTACTATCTACGATTTTTGTAGATTTAACAACTTCAAGATTCTGGTCTAAGATATCAAGTGCATAAGAATTATTTTTTCTATCTACTTTATCAAGCTTATAAAACATGTAATACCCTGTTACATCATTACCTTTTGTAATGGCTCCCATGTTTTTCAACTGGATATGCTTTACGCCATCAAATGATTTTTTTTGGGCATGGATAAAAGCTCCTGAACAAAGGAACATCAACACTGATAATAAAAGTGTTTTTGAAAAGAATTTCATAATTGGATTTTTTATGATGAATAAATTTGTTTATTGATTGAACAAGCTCACAAAACAAACATTAAACTTTATTGATTTGCTCCTTGTATTTTCCTTCAGGAAATAATTTTTTATAATTTTTTTTCAATATATCTAAATCTTCCTGTTTGGCTTTTTTAGACAATAAAATTAATTGATATAAAAAATTTTCATTCTTATGAAATTGCTCTTTTTCTTTTAAATAATGATACCCGACCAAAGCCATTTCCCGAAGTCTTAAATTTTGTACCATTAATAAAATTTTATTGTACTCTCCATCATGTCTTTTAGAGGGTTTTTCTACGAACTTACTGAGTTCGTGATTTTTCTGAGACATATACAATGCATTAAAACATTGACCTACTATCGTATGAAGGAAAACATTATCTGGATTATTTTGCAACAATTGCAATGTATGGAAAAGAGCTTTGCCATACATCCTGAATTCTCGTTCAAACAAAATAATTTCCTTATCTGCCGCTTCTGCAAAAGACAAGAATTTTTCATCTTTTATTTTCGACTCATTGGGCTTGATTTTATCTGACAATAATTCAATTCGTTTTTGGCAATCGGGATGAGTTCTTAATGAATCGGAATTCCAATCTCCTTCTTCCTCTTTCGATACACCTCCCATCATGGTTTGCTCTTCCATGAGCCATCTTTTTCTAAATGGATAATTTTCTGCATTAAAAATATTTCCCACAGGTAAAGGCATCGAATATTTTTCACCATCTATTTCATCTAAAATAGAAAGGAGAGAAATAATCTCGGAAGGGTCATATTTTGAGTTTTTAATAATCTCATAGCCCAAAGCATCCGCTTCTGCTTCGTGTTCACGACTGTGTTTCCTATCGTCGTACACCATTTTTTTCATTAATTGGGCTGTCCGTTCAAATTGATTGAATTCGCTTTTGGAAATTTTCTTTAGTTCTTTTTGTGTTTCTTTGGAATATAATTCTTCATAATAATCTCGAACCCCTTGGTTAACATGATCCAAATAATAATGTGCCATTTCGTGGGCAATGACAAAGGCCACCTGGCTTTCGTTCTCCAAATGTCGAATCAAACCTAAATTTAGGAGCAAGGTTCCTTCACCTAAACAACTGGCATTGGGCCAAGCATATCTGGTCACAAATAATTTTAATTCCTTATGTTCGAATTTTGGATTTTTTTCAATCAAGTGAGATAAAATCGAATTAAAATAATCATTGATTTTTGGATCAAAAATCAAATGTTCGTTTTTAATCTTATCTATGATACGTTGGGTTCTTGCCTTATAAAAATCTTTCAACTCTTCTTTATAAGACGTTTTTTCAAGAAGTTCCAAATCTTTTTTCAGTCGTTCTATATAATCTTCTTTAAGCTCTTCCTGATTTTCAGGTAAAGTGTTGTAAGGAATATATTGGGCATTCAATAAGAAAGGGAAAAATAATAGAAGTGTATAAAATATAAAATGAGTTGTGTGAAACATTTGAGGAAATATTTATCATGCAATATAAAACTAATTTCGATTAAATAAAAGAAACGGGGATCTCCATTTTTTTTTGAAATCCCCGTTTCTTTTATTGTCTTACGTCTACATCATAAACAAAGTAATTGGTATCTCCTTGCCAGGGCATCGCCCTATTGATTTCTTTGTATTTAATCGTAACTTCTTTTCCTTGCAAAGATTCAAGTCTTTTATACAATTCATCATCTTTTACAGAAAAATTCCAAACCGAGGATAAACCGCCGTTTTCATCGGGTTGCATACCTTCCATTCCGAGTTGGCCTTCATAGGTCTTGAACACATATCCTTTTTTGGAAATTTTCATTAAATTCCCTGCCCTTGTTCCTTCGCTGAATGTCCAATTGCTGTATAGCATAAAAACACCCAAAGCGAGAATCGCCAAAACGAATAAACCAATAATTAATTTCTTGAAAAAATTCTTAGTAGCTTTTACACCAGTCTTTACAGATTCATTGATGTTCTCCTTGGTTTCATCAATGCTTTCTTTCAAGTTATCGGTTACTTCCTCGTATTTTTCTTGGATGGAATCTTTGGTTTCATCCAATTTATCGCTCCACTTTTTTTCTGGTTCTTTGTTGGGGTCTTTATTGTCATTGATATTCATAATGGCAACTTTTTACTTGTAATAAATAAGGATTATTTGTTGGAATATAAAGATAAGGATTAAATCATGACATCATATGTATTCCTTTTACTTTTCGATTACGGCACATTCATATACTTATGACTTTGTAGCAGGACCCTCCATTTTGGATTATTTTTCGCATAATCAATCATCAAAGGGAGCATTTCTTTTTCTTTGCTCCATTCGGGTTGTAAAATCAAAGCACAATCAGGTTTTACTTTAGCAGCATGTTCTTCTGCCCACTTAAAATCTGATTTATGATACACAATGATTTTTAATTCGTCGGCATAAGGATAAAATTCTTCTACAGGAAATTTGAATTTTTTAGGCGACAAACAAATCCAATCCCAACTTCCAGTCAAAGGATGTGCTCCCGACGTTTCGACATGTGTTCTCAATCCAGCTTTCTTTAATTCGGAGGTGAGGTAAGTCAAATCATACATGAGGGGTTCCCCTCCAGTAATGACCACTATCTTTCCCTCAAATTTCTGGGCATTTTCCACCAATTCCTGAACAGATGCCAAAGGATGCTTATCTGCATCCCAAGATTCTTTCACATCACACCAAACACAACCTACATCACAGCCCCCCAAGCGGATAAAATATGCCGGTTTACCCTGATGCACCCCTTCACCTTGAATGGTGTAGAACTGCTCCATAACCGGCATTTCCTTCACTAAATTCATCCTACAATAATTAATATTATGCGATGTAATTTCCTAGTATGCTTTGGCAAAAAGAACCCTTTGTCTAGAAGGCTTTCCTGTTAAAATACAAGAACCCTCCTCTTCTTGGGCATCCAAAGGAAGACATCGTATAGTTGCCTTGGTCAGTTCCTTGATTTTCAATTCCGTTTCTGTCGTTCCATCCCAATGAGCAGAAATAAATCCGCCTTTGGTTTCCAATACTTCCTTGAATTCATCAAATGTATCCACAACCGTTGTTTTTTCCGATCTGAAATTCTTGGCTCTAGTCAATAAATTCTTTTGGATATCTTCAAGCACTTGTTCTATATGATCCGCCAAACCATCCAAGGACGGTTGTGAAACTTCCATCGTATCCCTTCGCTTCAATTCTACGATATTTTTCTCCAAATCCCTTTTCCCGATGCCGATACGAACAGGAACACCTTTCAACTCATATTCATTGAATTTGAAGCCCGGTCTTTTCTTTTTGTCGGTATCATATTTCACAGAAATTCCTTTTGCTCGAAGTTCCTTCACCAATTTATCCGCAGCTTCGTTGATCACTTCGTTCGGTTTTGGAATTGGAACAATCACCACTTGTATCGGCGCTAATTTTGGAGGCAAAACCAAGCCATCGTCATCCGAATGGGTCATGATCAAGCCGCCCATCAAACGGGTGGAAACGCCCCAAGAGGTCGCCCATACAAATTCTTCTTTGTTGTTTTCATTTAGGAAACGCACATCGAAGGCTTTGGCAAAATTCTGCCCCAAGAAGTGAGATGTTCCGGATTGAAGGGCTTTACCGTCCTGCATCAACGCTTCTATCGTGTAAGTATCCACAGCTCCGGCAAACCTTTCATTGATGGTCTTCACACCCTTTACGACCGGCATGGCCATCCACTCTTCGGCGAATTGCGCATAAAGATCCAAAATCATTCTCGTTTCTTCCTCTGCCTCTTGCTGTGTGGAATGTGCGGTATGCCCTTCCTGCCAAAGGAATTCGGCCGTGCGTAAAAAGGCTCTGGTTTTCATCTCCCAACGAACGACATTCGCCCATTGATTGATCAATAAGGGCAAATCCCGATAAGATTGAATCCAATTTCTATAGGTATCCCAAATAATGGTTTCGGATGTAGGCCTTACCACCAATTCTTCTTCCAATTTTGCCGTTGGATCGACTACTACACCATCGCCATCTGGGTTCTTCATCAATCGGTGATGAGTCACCACTACACACTCCATAGCAAAGCCTTCTACATGATCCGCTTCTTTACTTAAAAAACTTTTGGGTATGAACAACGGGAAGTAAGCATTTACGTGTCCGGTTTCCTTAAACATTTTGTCTAGCTGATCCCTCATTTTTTCCCAAATGGCGAATCCATAGGGCTTGATGATCATACAACCTTTCACTGGTGAATTTTCTGCCAAACCTGCATGTTTAACAATACCATTGTACCATGCAGAATAATCTTCGCTCCTTTCCGTAATGATGTCCTTTGCCATGTTTATTTTTTATCTTCTGTAATGATGATTATAAATAAGGGAAATAGCGTTCTGTTCTAACTATTTCTCTTATCTCTCGTTCTTTGATTTTAAAAGCAACCTAGATCCCTTCAAAATGATTCCCTTAACAGTTGTTAAAGGGAGTCAAGGCAAAAGATTAACACTTTTCTTGTTAAAAGAATGAGAGTTTAATGCCCTTTTAACTAAAAATGACGGGCAAAAGTAATAATTTGTGGATGACTATTAAAGATGATGTCCGTCTTAATTATTGAAAGGATTCATCTTGGATGGTTCTAGACCATTTTTTATTAAAATTTATCAAAATGAAAATTTATCGTTATCTAAGTGCATGGGCTATCATCTTTACTTTGGTTTTCAGCTCTACTTTAACTGCACAAGATGATTTGTACTTCAATCCTTCTACCGATGAAGATTTTTCTTATAAAAAAGAAAAATACTCTGACGAAGGCATCAGTGACGATTATGTAGATTCTTCATTCGATGAGGAAGACTATTATTATGAAGATGATTTTTATTATGCCCGTAGAATCCAACGATTCAACCGTTCATTCGGTCCTTCTTTCGGATTTTATGATCCTTGTTATGCAAACAATTTTTATTATGACCCCTTTTTCTCGGGTCCTAGTGTATATGTTGGATTTGGAAATTCTTTTGCTGTAAATCCTTGGGGATATTCTCCCTGGGGCAATTATTATGGCTATGGCAATCCATATTACAATCCTTGGAATTCGTGGAACTCCCCTTATGGGTCGCCATATGGATACAACCCTTACTCTCCTTATGCTTATAATCCGTATTATAGCAATAATAATTCTTACGGATATTCTTATTACCCGGATTATAATGTCCAACCGGCCAATTATGGCCCTAGAGGAACTAGAGGAGGAATCAGTAGCGGAGTTATCGATTCGGAAGGGAATGGCAGAGTGGGAACTGTACGAGGGGGGCGTGGAGATGTAGAAGGAACCAATGATGGTCCGGTTAGGGGCGAAAGTACACGTCCAACAGGTGTCATTACCATTGGAGAAAACGGAGTCGTTAAAGATGGGCGAGATGTTAGAAACAACACTATTAATACAGATGGTGAAACGGAGACTCGTCCTATTAAGACCACACGTCCCACTTCTCGTCCTCAAGAAGTAGAAGATAGTAGGGATACCAGAAATAATACCACTAGAGGAAACTCTAGAAATATTAAACGGGACGACACCCGTTCTCCTCGCAGCAATACGAGAAGCAAAACAAATACGACTAGGGACAGAAGTTCAAATTCAAGGAATTACTATAACAATGATAGAAATTCTTCAAGAGGTTCAAGCTCGAGCCCTCGAAGCAGTCGTTCCTCAAAAGGTCCTAGGTAATATAAAATTTGATAAAGGTTATACTTTATCTCAAAAATATAAAAGGCGGATAGATAGGTTTTGCACCAATATTGTCCGCCTTTTCTTTATCCCAAAAAGAAGGAAATCAATTAAAAAATCACGTTTATAAATGAGTAGAATAGCAATCGTAATTTGTTTTTTTTGGATTAGCTTCTGTAATCTTTCAGGTCAAACTCCGGGGGATGCCCTCAGGTATTCCTATTGGCAATATAGTGGCACAGCCCGACATATGGGAACCTCTGGTTCTATGGGAGCATTAGGAGGTGATTACTCTGCCATCATCAGTAATCCGGCGAGTTTAGCGGCTTTCAGACGATCTGAAATTACCATTACTCCCGGGCTTTCTGTATATGGAACCCAGTCGAATTTTGCCAACAATCAAATTTCAGAGAGCAAAACATCGGGCAATTTCAATCAAGCAGGAGTTGTTTTCGCTTCTCCTAAGGAGGGCAAATGGAAAACTGTAAATTTCAGTCTGGGGTATAATCGGCTGATGGATTTTGATCAAGAGTTTTATTTTGATGGTACGACAGAAGGCTCTATCGCAGATTATTTTGTAGAACTGGCTAGTGGACTACGACCCGAAAATCTTAGCAACTATGATTCTGGGTTAGCTTTGGATTCTTATTTAATATATCAATTGGATCCCGACCACCCTCTTTATACCCCTGTTTATTACGAAAATGATTTTATTCTAGGAGATGTAACCCGGAAATTTCAAAGGGTCAGAACCAATGGTTCCTTGGGAGAACTGAACCTTGCTTTGGGGGGTAATTTAGACCACAAATTATACCTAGGTATGAGTATAGGTATTCCATTTTTAGATTATCGTTTAAGAAAAAATTATGAAGAATCAGATGAAGCAGGGGAAGTTAATTTCTATGAACGTTCTTCATTTACGGAATTCCTAAATACATCCGGTGTGGGCATCCATTTAAATTTGGGTGCTATATATCGAGTGAACCAAGCGATAAGGGTAGGTGTTGCCGTACATACTCCAACTTGGTTTACTCTTACTGATAGTTATGGTTCTGAATTGACTTTTGTTTATGACAATTTAGGAACACTCGGTTCAAATACCGAAGAATCTCCTGTTGGCACATTCGAATATAAATTAAAAACGCCTTGGCGATTTATTGGAAATGCAGGATTCATCATAAAGAAGAGCGGTTTCATTTCTATCGAGGCGGAATGGGTAGATTATTCCAAAAACACTTATAACTATGGCTCTGATTTTGCCACTCAAGAAATTTTGGAAATCGAACAATATACAAATGGGAAAATCCATTCCCTTTACCAAGGGGCATTGAATTTAAAGTTTGGTGGAGAATATGTAATTAAAGAAAAATTCCGATTGAGGGGAGGTTATGCCCTTTTTGGAAATCCTTATGTCAATAATTCTGGAATGTTTGACAATTCTCAGTTCAGTGCCGGACTAGGTTATCGAAAAGAAAATTATTTTGTGGATTTGGGATATGTAAGAAGAATAGGAGAACAGACCTATGCTCCTTATGTTCTTAATTCAGAGATAATAGATAGCCCTGTCGTTCAAAATGACACTTCTACAGATCAAATCCTGATTACCTTAGGGTTTAAATTTGGAGGAAAAAGGGCTAGGTGATTTTTTTGTCCAAAAAATTCAACTCCATCACAAAGATGTTGTCTTTTGGCAACATCTTTGTGATTTATAATATGTTATGAGTATCTTTTTTTAATTACTTATAACCCATCAAATAGAACTTTGCTTAATAAGAAATCGTTTGGATTTACCCCTTAGAATTTGTTCTAACAAATTTCAAACAGCTTCTAAGAACTTATACTTCCCGAATTGATTTAGAATAAGAACATTCTTATCTTAGGGCATTGGTTCCAGACAAATTTGATGGTTTTGGCGTTTGTTTATTCACTAGCATATTAAACTATGGCTCGACTAAAATATGTCCTGTTCACATTCCTCATTGTGGGATGGCACTCTACTTTAGCCGGACAAGATGTTCCGGAAACTTTAGATCCTTACTACCCTAAAGTAGATGAAAACCGATTGATCGAAACCAAATGGAAATACACCTACGCCCTACATGTTGAATCCAATACTACAATTCACCAAGCGGGCGACGAATACGATTTTTTCATCCATTTCAAGTATGATTACTCTTATCAACAGTTTCTCAATGGTAAGATGTTGAGGGGTAATTGGAGTTTGAATGGTTCTGAGTTGTTTTACAATTTCAAACACATCAAGAAATTCTATATAGCTGATGTCTCTAGGGAACGACTTGTGCTAGAATTCACCCAACCCAATAGCAAGGGTGCCTACCAATATCATTTCATCCCCGTTTCTGATAAAGATGCTCCATTTGTGAAGCCTGAGAATGAATTACCCGTGGTGGATGTAGAAGATATCGACCCCAGGGCTTTGGCTCTATTCAACAAAGGGAAGAAAAAGAAAGGCAAAAAGAAAAAGAAGAAAAAACGGAAGGATAATGAAGAGGAAAAACTGGAATACATTAGCATAGAATTAATTGGTGGAGGGTACTATGGTGGCATTGACCCTATTCTTAGGGATTATATCCAAATTAAGAGTACGGGTCGATTAATCAAAGAATTCCAAAGTTTGCACAATGGGCTGGTGGTTACCAAAAAAGACATTCCTCGTGATGAACTGGAATCCTTCGCAGAATATATTATGTCTAAAGACTTTTTTGGTTTGGAACGCATTTATGATTGTGAAGATGAGATGTGCCAGAAAAGAAAAAGACAAAAACCTACTCCTGTTCCTTTGAGGCTATCTGTATCTTATGGGCAAAAAAAGAAAGTGGTTACCATTACCGTTTGGGGCAAAGATCGGAACAATGTGAAATATGTTCCCTACCCTAAAGAATTAGATGACATTATCGTATCTATTCAAAAGATGGCTGATCGTTTTTAAGGGATTAGCCTAATGGCTAATAAAAAAGCGGAATTTCCAATTCTTGGAAATTCCGCTTTTTTATTATTCTATTTTTTTTATTCCGTATCTTTCCCTTTATGTTGGATACCTGGTCCCTGCATGATGGGAAAAGAGGTCGTTCCATAATGGGAAAATTTCTCATCTGCTTTCACTGGAAAGGTATAACCCGATATAAAACTCATGAAAAATGCTTTCAATTCATCTGCATCAAAGTTTTTGGATCTCGGTTTCAGATAATAACCAATATGATCAATTCCTCCCTCTTCATTCCAGAAAACCTTCACCCACATTTTTAAGCCCATAATATCTACATTCAAATCTGCGGCATAATCTTCGATATCATATAAAAAGGTCATCCATTTGATATATGCCATTCTCATATCCTGTCCACAAGCATCCATTAGAGATTTTCCGTAATCTTCAGATGCTCGTTCGAATTCTTCTGAGTATTCCCCAATAAGGAATACTTTAGGAAGCTCAACTCCTTGTTCTTCACATACCTCTTCCTCCTCTTTGCAGCCATCTCCATCAGTTGCAAAAGCCATGAATGGAAGTGTAAAAAACAGTAAGAGATAAGTAGTTTTAATGATTGTGTCTTTCATTTCTAAACACTTTAGAGAACTAATATACGATTTTTGTAGCTATCTTGTTATGAATCAGTTTACATTAACTTTACAAAAACCTATCCAAAGTATTCGAATATATCACAGATATTATATGGAATTTTGATAGGAAAAGCCCTGATTGTTATGATTTTAACGCTATTTTGATAGTTCTTGGTTCAAATGAAACCTATTTTCAGATAACATTAATACATTTCTCAAATTAATTTAACAATTGAACATAAAACCCCTTCGTTGATTCATTCAACGAAGGGGTTTTAGCCTCGATTATTCTAGCAAAGCTCCTTTTTTACAAAGCCGCTTTCAAGGAAATTCTCAGTCCGATATTATCATTCAAGAATTTCTCTTTTAGGTTCAATGCTGTAGGAGACATAAAGGTAATGCCCCATTTTGTTCGATCAATCGTGAAATCAGCAGATTCTGCTGAAACACCTGTTTCTGAAATTTCTACTTTTGCCGGAAACGTAACACTGTATGTCGTTCCTTTCATGGCCAAATTACCTTTGATATTATGGGTCATACCATTCGCATCGCCGGTAAGAGCCGTCACCTCCGCAATTTTGAAAGACGCTGTGGGGAATTCTTCCACATTAAAAAAGTCATCTTTTTCTTCAGGAGAACGAGTTCCTTTCAGATGTGCTTCCAAACTTGCTTTCTTATCGCCTTCAAGATCGGTACAACTAATCGAATTCATATCAATCAAGAACTTACCAGATTCTATCTTCCCATCTTTCACAGAGACCGAACCCTCTTTCATATTCAAGGTTCCCGTATGCTCTCCATTAGGTTTGGATCCTACCCAATTGATGACACTCCCTTCGGTATCTAATTTATATAATTGGGCCGTAGCAGTACTTTCTGCTGTTTTTGTTGCTTCTGAAGTTGTTGCCGCCTCTCCTTGTGGTGCATTATTACATGCTATGAAACATGAAAAGAACAAGGTCAAGGATAAAAAAGAAATAAATACTCTCATTGTTGGAAATTGTTTTGTTTGAAAATGAATTGCAAAAATAAAAACATATGAACAGATTTTCTCAAATAAAGTTCTACTTCCTTTCTTTTCCCTTACAAAAGAACTTTGAAAACATAAAGTAAACTAAAGCCGGTCAAAAATATCATCCCGGCTATACTCAATACTTTCATTTTCATTCCTGGGCGGGCAAATTCTGGTGTATGTTCACTATTGATCAACAAATAGTTCAGCAAGGCATAAAAAGGAGTGGTGAGAAAAGAAAGAACCGTTGCTATCTTTAATAATGTTCCCATTTCTTGAGCTAAGAAAAGCAGGATAATCATACTACCTGCAACAAGTATCGCCATCCAAATCCAATATGCCTTTTGATCTTTTTCATTGAATTCCTTTTCGTTGAAATTACCGATTTTTTGATCATCCAATGTTGTTCTGGTTCCCATGTGATTAATATCTGGCAATTCCGTTCCTGCAAGCACTGATGCCCGACCCATCACCCTGGGCAAAGCATCCAAGCACGTAAGTGTTGTGCTGAACATGGTTGTAATGGCTGCTATTCCTACCAGCCAAAAAGCCCATTGGCTTTCGCCGAAAGCTCCAGCATACATACCGAACAATTGTTTAGAAAAACCCAACCCGGACTTTTCGATGGTCGCTCCGGCACCATACATCACCAAAGCTCCAAGGGAAAGAAAGAAAATAGCCAATACCAATGTAGACCAATACCCGACATTGAAATCGAAAATGGACGAACGGTAATCAAAATCTTCTTGGGTTGCTTTTTGTTTGGATTCTGCCCAAATCGAATTCCAAACCGACATATCCACCGGAGCGGGCATCCAACCCATGAGTGAAATTAAGAACGCTAGGGTTATTGTATCCGTGGGTATGATTTGTTGCATCTGGATTCCCCCTTCTACTTTTCCGAATGCTAATATTACGGCTACAAATGTGGATAGGGTGAGTAGTATGATGATGTATTTGATGATATTATCCAAGATGGAATATTTTCCGACATAAAGAATCAGCAAACATAGGGCTAGTAAAAACCCGGAAACCCACGCCGCACCCAAAGGAATATTGAACATATACATCAATAAATTAGCCGTAAGGGATGTTACTGCCGCTTGGATGGTAAACATAGTAATCGGTGTAATGAGCAAGTAAGCCCATAGCACCCATTTTCCCATTCGTTTGTATCCCGACAAAATGGTCTCGCCTTTCGCTGCGGTATAACGGGTGCCGAATTCGAAGAAGGGATATTTAAAAATTAAGATGAGGACAATCGCCCAGAAGAAAGCGAAACCATATTCGGCTCCCGCCCTTGTAGACCAGTATAAGTGCGATGTGCCTACGGCTGCTCCGGCGAATAAAAGCCCTGGTCCCAGCATTTTCAAAATTTCTCTAACTCGGTTCATTTCGTTAAGTTGATGGATAATTATTGACTAAAAGACCCTAAATTAGCAAACTTAAAAAATTATCACGGAAATGAATTTGAATTTAGAAGGTAAAAATGCTTTGGTAGGAGGCGGAAGCAGAGGCATTGGCAAAGGTATTGCCATCGAATTGGCAAAATTAGGAGCTAATATCACTTTATTATCCAGAGATGCGGAAAAATTGGCTGCTGTTGTCCAGGAATTGGATCGGAGCAAAGGACAGAAACACAATTTTCTAGCCGTCGATTTTTCAGATATTAAAGATTTGAGGAGCAAAGTACACCATTTGGTTCTTTCGAATCCTATTCATATTTTGATTAATAATACTGGAGGGCCTGCTGGGGGGAAATTAACCGAAGCAGATCCTTTACAATTCCTACAAGCCTTCAATAACCATTTGGTTTGTAATCAGATTCTTGCTCAGACTGTTATTGATGGTATGAAAAAAGAAGGTTATGGACGTATCATCAATATCATTTCCACTTCGGTAAAACAACCGATAGATGGATTAGGCGTTTCCAATACCATTAGAGGTGCCGTAGCCAATTGGTCCAAAACAATGGCTAACGAATTAGGAGCCTTCGGTATTACCGTTAATAATCTGCTGCCGGGGTTTACCGCTACAGAGCGTCTCATGTCTATTGTAGAATATAGAGCAAAACAATGGAACACGTCCAAGGAAGAAGCCCAGAAAAAAATGGAATCTTCTGTACCGATGGGTCGCTTCGGAGCTGTTGAGGAAATTGGTGCCGCTGTGGCATTTTTGGCATCGCCGGCGGCTTCTTATATCTCAGGCATCAATCTACCAGTAGATGGTGGACGAACCAAAAGTTTGTAAGTTCTTATCGCCGTCCTTTGTATTTGGATTGATTCAAAATTTTTTGGGCATCTTTGATGGCTATTAAATCCTGAACCGTTTTTTCGGGATGGTTCTGCATGTATTTATTTACAATTTGCCATCCAATATAATTGGCTACTTTCCCAGGAGCATCGGGTGGCATACCCGGCGAATGTGGTCCGGGCAATATATATTTCATATAATCTCTTTTCTTCGAATTATAAATCAAATCTTCATTGATTAAGAAACTCCAAATTTCAAATTCATTGTCCTTGGTCCATTGGGTCTGTGCTCCTGTATATTGAAGTTTCAAAGAATCGGGGGTGTGGGGCAACAGCAAATCCATGAGGTATAATTTTTTCCCATTTTGAATCATGGCATCCAAAAGGTTTTTTTCTACATTTTCCCCAACTAATTCACCAGCGAATGTTTCCATACTTGCGGTGACCAAATGTTCTGGTGTGAATTTAGAATATTGGTAATTCGGAAAAATAGATTTATACGCGGGGAAGTCGCTTCCCATATGATGCTCAATTCCAATAGCCAGAATATCATCACCATAAGTAAATCCTTGGTACGCGAATTCTGTTATACAAGTATAAATCTTAGGTGTTTCCTTCTCCGGAAAATAATATTGATAATATTGCATCGCACTTCCTAATTGTTTTTCAAAAGATGAAAAATCATTAAAAGCGACCATGCAGGTATCATATAGCATTTTTAATTGAGGCCCTCTCATGAGCCAATCCATTACAAATAATTGTGAAGAATCCCTTTGGTTCCGTTCCCTCATGATCTGAGTATAAATTTCAGCAAATTCGGGATGTTCCTCTATTATTTGCTTTGCTTTATTTGCTATCTCAGACGAATCCGTATCATACATTTCTTTTTCGAATCGGATAAGTTTCAATTCCGGATTGATGTGTGATACATCCGGAATCTTTTTACCTTTGTCGCAACTCCCCAGTATAGATAAAACAATTAATAACATGGCAGCAAATACCCATGCTCTACGTTTGATGTTTGTTATGCCCAATTTATCATTCATTTTAACAACTCGATTTAGGATATATATTTCCTCTTTGGATATATTGAGTAATATTAAATCAAAGAAATCAATTTTAAAACACCCGTTTATGAAAAAAATTGCACTTATGTTTGTTTTTGTAGCTTTCTCGATGATGGCTGCATTCTCCCAAGATGACGGATTCAGGTTTGGAATCCATGCAAGCCCAGGGATCACTTGGTTAGCCAACAATAGCGATAGCGAAGCTGTTGTTAGTGATGGTACTAGTTTCGGTTTCAAATTCGGAGGCATCGGAGAACTTTATTTCCGAGAAAATTATGCCATCAAATTTGGTGTTGGTATGTCTTTGGCACAAGGAGGGAATCTTGTTTTCAATACTATTAATTCAGCTATTGATACAGCGGGAGTTGTTCTTTTTGCCGATTCACAACCCGACATCCGTACCAATAGCGACAGCCCGAAAGTAAAATTCAGATACCAATACATTGAAGTTCCTATCGGGCTGAAAATGAGAACCAATGAAATGGGTAGTTTCAGATATTACGCAGAAATTCCTATTTTGACCATCGGTGTTAACATAGCCGCTCGTGGAGAAATTGATGGTGTAGAGGGAGGAGATTTTAAAATTGCCAAAGATACCGGGCTCTTCCAAATTTCTTGGGGCTTGGGCGGTGGTGCCGAATATGCCATCAGTGAAACGGTTTCCCTTACAGCAGGGCTGTTTTTCCAAAGCGGTATGGCTAACACTTATTTTTCAAAAACCAACAAAGAAGAAATCGATGAGTCAAAAACCATATTGAATGGTATCGACATTCGATTTGGTGTCATGTTCTAATCCAAGAATTTTATATCAAAAAACATGAATCCCGAATTTTCAAATAAATGAAAGTTTGGGATTCATGTTTACATGACATCAATTCCAAAAATTATGGTATCGATCATAATATTTCGTTTCCTGTCCAAAGTTCACTTTGAATTGATTTTGGCAATCATTATTCCCCATATCCATCTCAAAGGTATTATCGCCATTAGAAACCCTTACCAACCCTCTTTCATACCAGCGGCAGCCTTCCTCTCCATGTGATAGCCCAGCCACAATTCTGAAATTCCATTCTCCTTCCTCATTTAAATTGCCAGTCATTTCCCCTTCAATATAATAGACCAACCTGCCCTGCTCTTCGTACAATTTCTTGTCTAATATTTTGGAAACGCAGCCTCCTAGATCCAATGTCCCATCCGGTGTTGACAACCTCATTCCCCTATTAGGTTTTTCTGGCGACTGTTCTCCCTCGGGTTCTTCTTCGCACCAATTAACTTTAGAAATTTCTCTTCCATCATCTGTCATTTCAACAATAGAAGACACCTTTTCTCCATCCACACCTACCCCATTGATAGAAAAATTATGGAATACCATTTTCTCTCTCTTTCCTGCTGTCATGCCTTCCATATTAGTCGTGTATGTAATGGATCCTTGATAAAGGTTTCCTTGAGAATCTTTATACCCTTCTGGATAACGGATTAGGGATTGGCTTGTATACTCCCCCGATGGAGCTTGGGATTCGATTTGTCCTGAGGGAATGCTTGAACCACCGGACATGACGAGTTTCACATCTGATTTGACCAAGCCTGCCAAATCAAAATGTGAGGTCATTATTCTGGGTAAATTATCATTGGGAATAAAGGGTTGTTCCGCCTCCCTGCATCCAAACAGAATCATTGAAATGAGGAATAAATATCCTCCTAGGATAAGATTGTTTCTCTTCATTTTTTTAGAATTTAATTATTGGTTAATAGTAGTACAGACGATTCGATTACGAAATTCTCTGCTTTTATTGTTTAAATTTTATTTCACTTTTTTTAATCGATATGATTACCGAATTAAATGGTATAGTTGAAATTTATCTTACATAACGTGAGCTAAGAAAATTAAATGCAATAGTAAACCTACTAATCAGCCACTTATCATGCTCTATCCTTTTATCTTGATACAAAAGGGCCCAAAAATCAAAGCTGTGAGCCTTTCTTTACGCCAGAAAAAATTGTAAATACTACATTCAAAAAACTCGCATCAGCTCCATTTTTCACTTAACCCTAGTGAGCACGAAATGGATAAAGCTACTGTTTACTTCGTTTTCAGCTCAAACAGTTTTGGATTCTTAACGTATTTCCTGCTTTGTTTCGACTAAAAGTCTCAAGGTCGAATGCATTTAAAATATTTTCTAATCCTTCGTGCACGTTATATTCAGCATAATTCTAATAACGAAGTGATTTAAACTTTTGGAATTAGACTTAAAGTGAATGCTTGGTTTTCAGAACAAGGATCATTTTAAGTTCCGTACTTGGAAGGTACGGAAGGCAAAATAGCCAAAGAATCTGGAAAGCAATGATTTTGCTTTAAGGCAGTTAGAATAAATTTAAATCACTTCAATGTGATATCAATTTAATAAAAATTGATGAATTACTTGCAATAAAGTAAAAAATATATTTACTTTGAATCTCAAAGTTCTTTTTAAAATGGACAACCAAAAGAATCACATAGAAGAATTGAGCTATATCCGCTCTATGATGGAACAATCCTCAAGGTTCATTTCCTTGAGTGGTCTATCGGGTGTAGGAGCCGGCGTTGTTGCCCTGCTAGGAGCTGTGGCTATTTATGTTTATTTAGGAACCACGCCATTCAGCGGTCGGAAATGGTATTATGTAGAATCCTACCCTTACGAAAAATGGGGTATGGGTCCGGAGTTTTTCTTTTTACTGGTTGCTGGAACCGTTTTGGTTTTGGCTACTACCATTGGTCTTTTCTTTTCATTGCGTAAAGCTAGGAAAGCCCACCAAAAATTAGTGACAAAATCATCCATCCGCTTGTTCTCTAATTTTATGATTCCGTTAGTTTCGGGTGGTATTTTTTGTTTAATGCTTTGGCGTTTGGGCTATTTCGGGATCATTGCTCCCAGCATGTTGATTTTTTATGGATTGGCTCTTATCAACGGAAGTAAATATACCTTGGATGATATTCGTTATTTGGGAATGGTCGAATTATTTTTGGGATTGTTAGCTACTTGGTTCATTGGTCATGGTCTTTTATTTTGGGCCATTGGCTTTGGTGTTATGCACATCGTATATGGATTAAGAATGTACTTTAAATACGATCGATAATTTTTTTCTAAATACGATTTTTCGAAAGGTTGAATTGACATAATCAGATGAAGGACATCATCAATAAATTGAATAAAATTTTTGACAGCCGGATGAGGCTGGGGATTATGTCTGTGCTTGTGGTGAACGATTGGGTAGAATTCAAAACATTAAAAGAAAACCTAGATGCTTCCGACGGCAATTTGGCAAGCCATATAAAAGCTCTAGAAAAGCATGAATACATTGAAGTACGAAAAATGTTTGTAGGAAGAAAACCACAAACTTCGTATCGAGTTACCAAAATTGGAAAAAAAGCATTCAAAGAACATTTAGATGCTCTCGAAAAATTATTAAATAACAGATAGCGGAAGCTATTTTTTTTAACAACATACTTTGTGATTCAAAGTAATTTGTAAAATAAAACAACTGAATTATGAAAAAGTCATTTGTGAAATTCAGAACCCAACTCTTACAATGGTTGGTCAATTTTACGGCTCCTATTTATTTAAACCTTGTAAAGAAAAACAAAGCCCCCTGGAAATATAGTAAAGATGATTTAGCTAATTTCCCTTCGGGCTCTTTGGGAAAAGAATTATTCTTGTTTTTGGAACAAAGAAAATTCGATCTCATTCCCAAAGCCGAACGACACGACATTTTCCATTTATTAACCGGATATGATACCACGCCTGAGGAAGAAACAAAAATGCAATTTTGGCTTTTGGGTAACGGAAAATGGACTCCCTACACCATTGGTACATGTATAATAGGTTTCTTTTTAATTCCTGAATATTCAAAATCGTTTTTTGCGGCATATAAAAAAGGGTGTGCATCTATTTCTATTTCAGATTGGCGTTTCGAACCGCTGCTTTACATGAATTTCAATTCTATTGTACAACAGATCCACCAACCTTTATTTTTGGCTTTTAAAAAATAAATCATCATGGGAATGAATCAAATCATGAATATGGAAATCAGTCCTGTTCTAAAAAATAAAAAAATAATAATTTCGCAACAAACAAAATTATTCATATGGCTGTCGACTGCTTCGATCCTTTCGGTTTTTTTGATTATTTATAGATTGGAATTATTAGGAATAAACCAGCCTATTATTTTCAATATAAATGATTCTAATTTCTTTATTACGAAGAAAGGATCTTTTATTTTTTTAATTTGGAATTTAATATTAGCATGGATTCCTTACCTCCTTGCAATTGTGAGTCCTATAATTTATAACAAGACAAAATCAAAGATTTTTTTATTTTTTATTTTGATGATTTGGTTGTTTTTCTTTCCGAATGCCCCATACATCCTCACCGATTTTGTGCATCTGAAACAGCGTGTTCAACTACCATTCTGGTACGACATAACCCTGCTTACTTCTTTTGCAGGAATCGGTTGGATGTTGGGGCTTCTTTCTTTATGGGAAGTAGAGAAGACTTTAAAAAAAATCATGAATAAACAAATAGCAACGTCCTTCATATACTGCACAATCCTTTTGACCGGAATTGGCATTTGGATAGGTCGTTACCTCCGTTGGAATTCTTGGGACATCGCCACCCGCCCCCAAGCATTAATCCACGACATTTCACAACATCTATCGAATCCTTTGGCACATATAGACAGTCTAGGTATTTCAATCGCAATTAGTGGCCTTTTATTTATTTCTTATTTCTTTTTAAAAACGTTGGTCAGCCCTACAACTAAATAGTATAGACATGAAACAAAAAATCATTTTAACCGGCTTTGTCATTATTGCCTCCCTTGCCTTCAACATTCTATTTTGGAAAGAAGGATTCGGCATCAATACAACTATATTCACGCTCGTATCATTGCTTGGAATTTATTTATCAGATAAATCAACTTTCAAGAACAGGAACATGCAAATTATTTCCCTCGGAACACTAACATTGAGCATTGCCATTCTTTTCACCCACTCTTTTTTCTCGATCTTTATTTTCTTATTTTCTTTTGTTTTCTTAATCGGTTTTTCCCAACAGCCGTCGATCTCTTTTTTAGGAAATTCTAGTTTCACAGGATTAATGAGTTTAATAGAAGCCCCTATTAAATTTTTCTACAACCTGCCCCACCCCCAATGGAAACGACCTAACCTTGGCCGTTCCATTTCTTTGCTTTCCATTCCTGCGGCAATTTTTATTTTATTCTTTTTTATTTATGCTTTAGCCAATCATAAATTAGCTCTTTTTGTAACCGATGCTATACAGAAAGCATATGATTTTTTCTTTGCGATGGATATTTCTTGGGCTCGTTTACTTTTTATAGGAATTGGTTTTTTCATTGCTGCCGGTTTAGGCATTAAAAATAGAAATAAAATAGATTTTGGAATATTCCCTGAAAACATCAAAAGGGAAAAGAAGCCTAAAACCGAAGGCATTCCGAACAATTTTCCGACAATTGGTTTAAAGAATGAATACAAAATTGCATTCATGACCATCCTATCTCTTAACGGGTTATTACTCCTTGTCAACATTCTTGACATTAATCATGTTTGGATGAAAGAAGTAGAACAATTAAATATATGGGAATTAAAAGAATTCGTTTACCAGGGTACGTATGTATTAATATTTTCCATTGCCTTAGCCATGGGTATTTTAATTTATTTTTTCAGGAAGAACCTGAATTTTTTCCCTAACAATAAATGGCTGAAACATGCTTCTTATTTTTGGATTGCACAAAATGCATTCCTCACATTATCCGTAGGTGTAAGGAATTTCCAATATGTACAATATTATGGTCTAGCCTACAAAAGGATTGGAGTTTTTATTTTTCTATTCCTTACTTTACTAGGATTTATTACTATGCTCATAAAAATAAATCAAAAAAAATCATTACAATTTTTATTGAATAAAAATGCTTGGATATGGTATTTTGTATTCTGGTCTTTATCTTGGGTTAACTGGGACAGCTCTATTACAAAATATAATATATACTCCCATTATGAAACCGATATAGATTTGGATTTTTTATTCAAAGAAGTCTCTGATAAAAATATTCTTATCTTAGAACAGGAAAAAGATATTTTAGAAGAGAGGAGCAAATATTCTTTAAGCGAAATCCAAAACAAGATAGACATAAAAAAGAAAAATTTCATGGACAGAAAAGAAACCCAAACTTGGCTATCTTGGAATTACAGCGATCTCACGATTATTAAAAATATCAATAAATAAAAAGATGGTATCATGGATGTGATTTTTTATTTTATCGGAGGAATTATTTTTATTATCACTCTTATTATTTCAGGAGGAGCATTTATCCGTTTTGTAAAAAGTTTCAAACACAATTATATTCCATTAGACAGCCCAAATCCTTATGTTCAATGGATCACCCGATTTAATTACAAAGCCGCTCCTTTTATTATTTCAACATTGGGTCCTCTGGGAGGTTTTCTTATTAGTTGGACGGCCAACGATCACACAAAACATGATATATTTTACACACCGATTAATCACGATCATTTTCTCACCATTTTTATTTTTTATCTCATTTCCCTTGTAGCTTTTTGGCTCTCCATCCTTTATAAAAATAAAATGCCTCCTTTACTCGAAGTATTTTCTCTTTTGGGTATGGCACAAGGGTTTATTTTGTGTACTTTCCTAAGCATACATTTTGCACATTTTATGTTGGTTGCTTTTATTCCGATGCTCATTACTTTTCCATTAATTTGTCCTTTACTTTTTGGTATGTTGCTCTTCGTACAAATAAGGAAACATTTTTATGGATTCAGAGAAAAGCAACGGGATGAAGATCCTGTTTATGATAGTTTGATTTTAGACCATGCCCATAAATTCGTAGCGAATGATACCGTAAATAATCCTTTCATTTTTTTCCTTTTATTACCCTTCATCGCCATCCAACAAAGTGTGCTGATTCTCTTTGGGCAAGTTCCTTTGTCGGCGATCAAAGCATTTACGGAAACCACGACTTATACCTTTTCCCAATATGCCCCACCCCCCGATCTAGGAGGTCATTATCTTTGTACGATTGCATCAAGGGGAAGCCACTGGCTAGTTAGACCTCTTCGAAAAGGGATAAGGAGAGGAAAAATCATTGATGTGAACCGACAATTGCTGGTTGCCAACGCTTTTGAAGAATGGCTCGAACAGAATACCCCCAATTTTCATCGTTTCCTAAGAAAGAATTACAACAAGGTAGGCATTCCCCTCAATCAGATGGTCAACAACAAATGGATGTCAAACCTGATGTTCATTATCATGAAACCCTTTGAATGCTTTTTTCTGATTTGGCTCTATACCTTTGATATCGCTCCAGAGAAAAGAATCCAAAGACAATATCTTCCAAAAGACCATTGATTCTTATCAATAGAACCTTCGAGTGTAAAACAATCATTTACTTTGCCTATCTTTACACACCCAAATTTTATGAACATCATGTGGCAGAATTTTAGATGAAAGTAGTCCAAAGAGCCAGTAATATTATTTTCTATCCGTTAGTAGCACTATTGTTGCTCACTACTGCCTTGATTATTATCCAACCTGAAGGAAGCCAATTCCGCATATTTACCAATAACGCTGTAGAATTTTTATTAGGCATCCTAGGCTTCAGCCTTCTTTGCATGCTTCTCCGTTGGCACAAACTGATGTTTACCGCTTTCGGGTGTGTGGGTGTCTTATGCTTTTTTCTGAAATCCAGCTCTAACCCCGAGCCCATTTATGCCGCCCCTAGCCAAGCTATAGATTTTGAAGTTTTCCAATTGAACATTCAAAACCACGATTGGAACAGTTACGAAGAATTATCCGACCTGCTTATCCGTTCTTCTGCTGATGTCATTTCCATACAAGAAGTTACACCGGATTGGGATTTTGCCTTAATGGAACTCTTACAGGACTCCTTCCCTTACTCCATCTCCATTCCTACAATTAGTTTCAATGGTCTAGCCGTTTATTCCAAACATCCCATCCTAGAAACCGATACCTTTTACCACAAGGATACTCCCAACATATCCGGCTTGGTGAAAGTAAGTCGAGACAACAACCATAGAACCATGAGGTTTGTATCCACTTACACCAGTCCTACCTTTAATAGTGACAAATCCTATTCTATATTGAAGGAACATTTTAGTTTGATTATTGATGAAATGAAAGAACGCAAAGAAGCTTTAACCGCTTTTGGCTCCTTCAATACGGTTGCTTGGTCATCCGAAATGAAGTTTTTCACCAATATGCTAGGGCTACAAAACAGCAAGCGTTCTCTAAATCCTTTTTCATTGGGCTCTTACGAACACATTTTCCATTCCAAACATTTGGAATGCAGTGATTTTGATGTCATCTATTCCGAAAATGGAGACGAAATAGGAATCAAGGCCACTTTGCAATTTAAGAATACAATCATGGTAGAGGATGCGAAAGAGATTTAAAAGTTTCTTATTTGCATTTAAGGGTATTGCCGATTTATTCAAGAACACACCCAATGCACAAATCCATCTCATGTTTGCCATCGCTGTTGTGGTTTGTGGTTTCATTTTCGATATTTCCAAAACAGAATGGATGTTCTGTATTCTTAGCATATCCTTGGTTTTAATGGCGGAGGGTTTCAATACTGCCCTCGAATATCTAACGGATTTGGTATCGCCCGACTATCACGAACTAGCCGGAAAAACCAAAGATGTAGCAGCTGGTGCTGTATTCATTATGGCAATTGGTGCAGCCATCATCGGTTTTTTGATCTTTGCTCCAAAAGGTTGGAATATGTTGCTAGAATTTATCCAATAATGAATTTCCTCTTTTATTCAAAAAAATATTATCTTTAAAATCACATCACCATTCAAAATTACATGGAAAGAATTCAAGTTACAGTGGACGATGTCGTTCCCGGCGATTCGGATGATGCATTCGATATCATGCTCCGCTTTGATAAATACCATGAATGGTGGCCTAAAACCCTCCCTATTATTTGCGAAGATTACAAAGATGTTTTTGTCGGCAACAAATTATTAATCCGCCCTTATCCTTTTGTGGATGTCGGATGGAAAATCCATTCTTATGACCCCGGCAGGGAAATCATTATACATTATTATAAAGGAATGCATACCGGCATGGGAGTTTGGATTTTTTCAGAAACCGATGACGATCAAGCCGTTATTTCTTTCGAAATAGACATACTCCCTAAGAACCGTCTTTACAATTGGGCGTATAAATTATTTAATGTTGAACAAACCCACATCCGCCATGTGAAGATGGTGATTTCTGCCCTTGCATCACGAATAAAAAATTTACCGCCAAAAGAACCTTCTTCCGATGTTGCTTAAAACCCGTGGAATTGTTGTCAGAAGCACCAAATATGGTGAAACGAGCCTTATTTTAGATATCTACACCCTAGACAGGGGAAGGCAATCTTATATCATCAATAGTGTAAGAACGCCTAAAGCTCGGGTAAAACAAAGTATCGTAAATTTGGCATCTTTCGTGGATTTGGTGGTTTATCAAAGGGATCAAAAAAATGTAAATAGGATTAAAGAGGTGAAACCCGCCCAAATCTATACGTCCATTCCTTTCGATGTCATTAAGGGAACTGTTGCCTTATTTATGGTCGAATTGATAGAAAAAACAATCAAAGAATCCGAAAGCAACCCCGCTCTTTTTGAATTCGTCGAGCATAGTTTTGTTGCTTTGGATCAAGTAGAAAAAGCCAGCTTGTTCCCCTTGGTTTTCCCGATTCTCCTCATGCCTTACTTAGGTTTTTCTCCTGGTAATGATTGGTCAGAGAATACACCATATTTTGATATTAGAGAAAGTTTGTTTGTCAAGAATAAACCTCTCTTATTGTTCATGGATGAAGAGAAAAGCCGAATTTTCGCCTCATTGCTCCAAACAGATTTGAGAACCATGGATCATTTTTCCGTTCCTAAAAACCAAAGAAACGAACTGCTCAACCATGTACTTGAATATTATCAATGCCATGTCGAGAACTTCAAATCTTTAAATTCTCATGTAGTTCTAAGAGAAGTATTAGGATAGGACGACCACCCTACTCCACTACAAATCGCCCAATGCTTACTTGTTCCCCATCCGATAATCGATAAATATACATTCCTGCACCAAAGGTTGACACCGGCAAAATGATTTCATTGTCATCCACATCATTCTGGGTATAAATTTCCTTTCCGGAAACGTCCAGAATTTCTAATGTCATAGATTGGTTCTTGACACTTGCAAAACTCAAGATGGCTCTATTTGTTGACGGATTAGGAACCACCTTTGCTCCGAATGGATTCAAGGAAAGGTCCAAAACAGCAGTCGCCTGGGGAACATCCAAACAGGCTTCATCAATTTCTTTCATCATTTCCTCGTGATCATCATTCACAAAATCCGTGATATTCGCAATACAGATTTGCTCATCAGTTGTTGCACTATAATATACCCGAAGGAAGGGCACATAATCTGCATTTTTATCAATATAACTCTCATCATATGACACCCCTATTATTTCATTATTATCATGAAGGATATTCGGATAATAATTCGGAATATGATTTGTAATATGACTGATAACCAAACCACTCATATCAAATTCGAAAGAAAGTATTTTACCCGAAGTATTTTTAATTTGGACTTCCACATATCCTTCTTCATCATTGATTTCTGAAAGCGTAAGGACTGCCTTGTCGTTAGGGTTGACAATTGAATGGGGGTATTCGCAAGGGGTATGTTGATGATCCGGCGGCAATGATCCCGTTCCATGTAGTACACAATCATACAATAAGGTCGCATCCATAACGGTAACTTCTCCATCGGCATTCAAATCATTACAGGGTGTGGGTGTTATCGTATCCAGAAGGCTTTCCAACATATATAAGGTCAGGTCGGAAACGGTTCTAGCCGTATCGGCATTTATGTCTCCTTGCAAAGCAACTCCTGCACAAATGCCCTCACAATCGGGTTGGGCATCTCCATACAACACCCCGAGGCAATCTTCATAAGGAGCACATTCTTCCAAAAAGGTAAATGTGGGTTCATTCGATACAGGATCTCTACTAATATTGAGGCAAACCTGAGACCAATTGTTTTCATAATCCATTTCTATCCGCCCCAATACATCCGGGCTCTGATCCCAATTCACGCGAACCACAAACATGTAATCTCCATCCTCCACGTCAGTGATATCTATCCATTGGCACTCAAGCCCTGAATCATAAATATCACCACATTGTTTCGAAATCCCTTGATCGCCACATCCATATTTGGCATCCCCCCCATCGCTACATTCCAAATCCATAACACAGAATCCATTTTTGAATCCGATGGGTAATTCTGTACCATCATCCATATCATATAAAACGTATTCTGCATAACCTTCATAATGCCAGTGGTTGTGGCAAGGGTCCCACTCCCATTGGTCATTGGCTTGGGGAGCACCTATATAATAATCGGCATTACCTATATTTTTGATGTGGGTGGTAAATCGGATAATATCCCGTTGACCATATCCACTTACACAACCCTCCTCTATAAGACAAGCATCGTTATTGGTGAGTGTCGTGACATACATGCTTGATACCAAAACATCATCAACAATGATCAAATCCGGACCATCCGGACAATTCGGATCGCCAGGATAAATACAAGAGCCATCATCTGAGGTAGCAAGGGGAGAAAAATTGCATGCCATTTCGTCCGTGCATCCTGAAACAGGCCCACCGTATGTCAATGTCCAATTCATTTGTTCATTTGAACATGCCGCATTATCATATTTTATTCTGACATAATAGGTTTGTCCAGCTCCGAATGGAACATTCAAATAAGCGAAATCTGTACTTCCACAACCATCATCCGAATAATATATGGTTCCAGCGTTGGTGTCATCCCAATCTAATCCTGAGCAATAATCATATACCCAAATGGTAGAACCACCACAAGTGTTTCCATTACAAGTATTAAACTCATACATGCCGGTTTGGGTTGGCATGAAAATATACCATACATTTCCTGCATCAGATGCTTGATTGCCTTCTGCCAAGGGAAAACCATCGCTACAAGTCGAACCAGGAGCACAATTGAAATTCGTCGATTCCGAATAACCATAATTTCCGCCGCCTGAAGCCACTTCTTGCCCCGCAACGAGAACCGTATAATTCGCATTGCCTAACATCCCATCTCCATAACTATCATAAATAGTAAATGTCATACAACCATCTAAAATGATACAATCTGAATACACAAAATCTTGGCCCGAA
The DNA here is from genome assembly GCA_020629255.1 of Saprospiraceae bacterium. Taxonomy (GTDB): domain Bacteria; phylum Bacteroidota; class Bacteroidia; order Chitinophagales; family Saprospiraceae; genus JAHDCE01. The sequence goes on from JAHDDR010000018.1 coordinate 28,201, forward strand.
CCACTACTTTGATGTATGATTTGTCCATTTGCATCTTTTAAATCCCAAGTAATTTCTCCTGGGTATTCATCTGGATTAATCATCACTTCAAAAGAAATGGTATTGGGATTGGTACAATCTATTGTCGGGGGATTTCCCGGATTATCGGCACAATTTATTGCTGTCGATTCTTCGTGGCCATAATTTCCACCACCATTGGCAACTAGTTCTGTTCCCATATAAACCATATAATTTGCCTCACCCAACAAGCCATCACCGAAAGTATCATAAATAGTAAAGACCAGGCATTGTCCATCTGGAACACATCCTGTGTAATTAAAATCCGAACCTAGAGCACTTTCATAAATAACATTACCTAGGCTGTCTTGAATATCCCAAGAAATCTCATTCGGAAAACCATCGGGTACAATCTGAACCTGAACTTCGATTTCGCCAGTATTGCACTGGGACATCAATGATTCTGAGAATGCAAATAAGAGGAAAAGGGTCAAAAGTTGGTTAAGGTATTTCATTATGGAATGATTTTTTGTATTGAATCCCTCCTAAGATAGTATTTAAAGTCTAATCCTAAGTCAGTTATATTGAATATTGTAAAGTTTTAGGCATTAAATCCTATAAATATTTTATCTAATGTGTAAAATCTTATCCATTTCCTAACAAATAGCTTTATTTCACAATAGCAATAAATAAAAATTTGACCGATATTTGTCTCTTGATTCTACACTCCCTTTCCTTTGGGAATCAGAAACGGCTAATACTTTAAATATAAGGAAATAATTAAACCATAAATAATGAGCGACTACTCTCATGTTTTCAATGCGCATCCTTCTTTTATTGAAGCGATGTATCAGCAATACCTAGACGACCCACAATCCATAGAACAAGGATGGAGATTATTTTTTGAAGGATTTGATTTTGCTTCTCTTTCTGCCAATGGCAATGGTGCTTCTGCCAATGGCGTTTCTTCCGGAACAGAAAAAATTGATAAAAGAGAATTTAGAGTTCTTTCTCTAATCAAAGCCTATAGGAACCGAGGGCACTTGGAATCCAAAACCAACCCTATCCGAGAAAGAAAAGATCGAAAAGCATTATTGGCACTAAAAGATTTCAATCTTTCGGAAGCAGATTATGATGCCAAATTCATGATCGGCAAAGAAATAGGCATGGAGAATGCCACTTTGAGAGAAATCGAAGCTCGATTAAAACAAATTTATACGACCTCTATTGGTTATGAATACCACAGTATTCAAGATAGGGAAAAGAGACGATGGCTCAGAGAAAAAATCGAACGTCGTTCCTATCATGATAAAGGGCTTTCTATTGAGAAGAAGAGAAGAATTCTAGAAAAATTGAATGGAGCCGTTGTCTTTGAAGAATTCCTTGGGAAAAAATATGTCGGTCAAAAACGTTTTTCGCTTGAAGGGGGCGAAACGACCATTCCTGCATTGGATTCCATCATCAATAAAGCTGGAGAATTAGGTGTTGAAGAGGTGGTAATTGGAATGGCACACAGAGGGCGTCTGAATGTCCTTGCCAATATTATGGGAAAAACCTATGAGCATATATTTTCCGAATTTGAAGGAACAGCCAAGAACGAGCAAAGTTTCGGAGATGGTGATGTAAAATATCACTTGGGATATTCATCGCAAGTCAAGACTACATCCGGAAATATGATTGATTTAAAATTGGCTCCCAACCCTTCCCACTTGGAATCTGTCGATCCTGTAGTACAAGGATTTTCTAGGGCAAAAGCCGATATTAATTTCAAGAGTGACTATGATAAAATCCTTCCCATCCTCATTCATGGAGACGCTGCTGTTGCCGGGCAAGGCGTGGTATACGAAACAGCACAAATGAGCCAACTAGAAGGATACCACACCGGCGGAACGGTTCACTTTGTCATCAACAACCAAATTGGTTTTACCACCGATTTTGATGATGCCCGTTCATCTACTTACTGTACCGCTGCTGCGGGGATTGTCCAAGCTCCGGTATTCCATGTAAATGGGGATGATGCCGAAGCTGTCATTTTCGCAGCTGAAATTGCAATGGAATATCGTCAGAAATTCAATTCTGATGTTTTCATTGATATGGTTTGTTATCGGAAGCATGGACATAACGAAGCCGATGATCCCGCGTTCACCCAACCGGAAATGTATACATTCATCAAGAGCCATAAAAATCCACGAGAAATTTATGTAGACTATTTAGATCAAAAAGGTGAGGTTGAAAAGACTTTGTCTGAAAAAATGAAAAAGGAATTCAATGACTTGCTGCAAGCTCGTTTGGATATGGCGAAAGAAAAGGAGCTTCCCTATAAATATCAAGAAGTTGAGAAGGCATGGCAAGAATTGACAATTGGCATACAAGACCCAAAGGATTTCTTTCCTTCTCCTGCCACAGGTATCAAGAAAAAAACAATCGACTCCATTATTCATCACTTGATGACCATTCCTGAAGGATTTACTCCCAATCGAAAAATTGGCCGCCTTCTTAAAGGAAAGCAAAAATTATTGGACGAAGGTGTTTTGGATTGGGCGATGGGCGAATTATTGGCTTATGGTTCTATCCTATTAGAAGGGAAAGATGTTCGGATGAGTGGGCAGGATGTAAAAAGAGGTACGTTCTCCCATAGGCACGCTGTGCTGAATGATGTGGTGACTTACGAAGAGTACAACCGCCTAAGCGGCATGAATAAAAAACAGGGCACATTCAGGATTTTCAATTCTTTGCTTTCTGAATTTGCTGTTCTAGGTTTTGAATATGGCTACTCTTTGGCATCGCCTCATTCTTTGGTGATTTGGGAAGCCCAATTTGGTGATTTCTACAATGGTGCCCAGACAATAGTAGATCAATATATCTCTGCCGCCGAATCGAAATGGGGCAGGATGAGTGGCTTGGTCATGTTACTTCCTCATGGTTATGAAGGGCAAGGTCCGGAACATTCCAGTGCTCGGATGGAACGCTTTTTACAAATGTGTGCAGAATTCAACATGACAGTAGCCAACCCTTCCACTCCTGCAAATTTGTTCCACATTTTGAGAAGGCAGTTGGCTCGTCCTTATAGAAAGCCTTTGGTCATCATGTCTCCTAAGAAATTGCTTCGTTTACCTAAATGTGTTTCTCCTTTGAGTGCATTTACCGAAGCGGAAACTTTCCAGGAAGTTTATGATGACCCAGAAGTGACTACCAAAGCGAAGGCAAAGAAAATCAAACGTGTATTATTCTGCACAGGTAAAGTTTATTATGATTTACTAGAGAAAAAAGAAGCTGACAAACGCAAGGATGTTGCCATTGTTCGGATAGAACAATTATATCCTTTCCCCAAGGAGGAAATGGATCAATTAGTGAATGAGAAATATAAAGGAACAGAAATGTTCTGGGTGCAAGAAGAACCTTCCAATATGGGAGCTTGGCAATATATTCTTGCCTTCTACAGGAATTTCAAAATTGATTTGATTTCTAGAAAATCATCTGCTTCGCCCGCTACCGGTTATAAAGGTCAACATGATCAAGAACAACAAAGTATTGTTGCTCGAGCTTTTGGCAAATAAATCAGAAAATTCATTCGCCTGGTTTCCATTAATGGAGACGCATGCGGATGAATTTTATTTTCAATCCGTTTTCTAAGTGCATTTTTTCATAGTAGGTCTTCACTTCCAATTCTGGCATGATGAGGGCTTGGGAATAAATATCATTTTCGTGATAAAACAGTTCGCAATTGTCGTCTTGGGCAATGGTTTCCAATGTAAATTCGTACAAAGGAGAGCTATCTGTCTTTAATTGGACAACACCCCCTTTCTTTAAAATTTTTCGATATTGATTTAGAAAAAATGAACTCGTCAACCTTCGATTTTCCTTACTATCCCTTAGAAAAGGATCAGGGAATGTAATCCAAATTTCATCTATTTCTCCTTGTTCAAAAAATTCATGAATCTGCTCTATCCGACAGCGGAGAAAAGCAGCATTCGCTAAATTTTCATTTTTGGATTGAGTCGCTCCCTTCCAGATTCTCGCCCCTTTCACATCTACCCCTATGAAATTCCTTTCCGGGTACATTCTGGCCAAATTCACGGTGTATTCTCCTCCTCCGCAAGCCAGCTCCAACGTAATGGGGTGATTATTTTTAAAGTGAAGTTGGTTCCAATTCCCCTTCAAAGCAAATTCTTCCATTCCTATTCCATGCAAGACGGGGTTGTGCCAATCGAAACATTGGTACACATGCGGATAGGTTAATAATTCGCTGAATTTCCTTAGTTTGTTCTTACTCACAATTTCAAATTTGGTGCAAAAATACGAAAGCGATCATTTATCTGAACAAGTATTTCAAATACAGATATAAAAAACGAGTCCCTTTACTTCGAAAGAGACTCGTTCTATAAATTATGATTTAGCTTATGGTGAGTTCCTTATTTTTTACGGAACAACTTTCCTAACATGCCCATGGCATCATCCAAGCCGCTTCCATCACCATCGAAATCCAACAATTTCATCAAGTTGCCCATTCCGGCTTGTTGCTGCCTTTGTGCTTCGATACGTCTTTGTTCTTCTTCCAATCTTCTTTGTTCTTCCAATTGTCTCTGTCTCATAGACTGGTTTTCATTCGAAAGAAAGCCCATTAAATCTTGGATATTGAAACCTCCTTGTTGCTTTTGTTTCCCTAAAGCCGCTAAAACAATAGGAGCCAATTTAGCCATTAGGCCCAAGGCATTTCCTTTGCCCAATCCTGTTTCTTTACCAATGAGTTGAGAAATCAATTCTGCTTTATCTCCTAAAAGATGCCCCAAAATACCTAGTCCATTGGCGGTACGCTCAGATACCGGATGGGGTGCTTTAGGATCGATATAATCGCTCAAATTATCTAAGAGACTGCCATCATGATCTTTTTCTAATGCATTGAACAAAGATTCAGCCCCCTGCTGGTTGCTTGTATTCTTTGCCAAGGCTCCGATCAGAGTATTTAAAATACCATGTGAAGCTGAAGTTGTTTGTTCTCGGGTTCCGCCCACTTCGCCAGCAATTTGGTCCATTACGACATCAGTTAATTGGCTTTGGATGATTTTCATTAAATCCATGAATATAAAATTGTATTGGTTCTAGAATTTTGACGCAAGTCTGGTGCAAAAGTCAACATTTTAATTCAAAAAAGAAAGGGGGTGTTCTTCATCCATTAGATTTAGCCTAAGATAATTAAGGATTACTATTCCAATCCATATCATAAAAAACTTTCATAAATCGTACATTTGTCATCTCATAGTATATAACATATAATGGCTCAAGAAAAAGAACAAATTCTCCGACTCCATGCAGAGCAAGCCTTTCAAGCAGAATTGGAAGCCCTCTCTAAAATTGATGATAGGCATAGACCTCCAGGATGGAATTTATCTCCTTGGGCAGTGGTGACCTATTTGCTTGGAGGGAAATTAGACAATGGGGTCGAAATCGAACCCAAATATTTTGGTAGCCGCAGGCTCATTGAAGTAGCCGTTGCCACTTTGGCAACCGATAGGGCTTTATTATTGATTGGCATCCCGGGTACAGGAAAGACTTGGGTGGCGGAACATTTGGCGGCTGCTATTTCTGGAAATTCCACTCTTTTGGTGCAAGGAACTGCCGGAATGAGCGAGGATTCGATGCGGTATGGTTGGAATTATGCCAAGCTTCTTTCGCAGGGTCCTAGTACTGATGCCTTGACACCTAGCCCCATCATGAATGCAATGCAAAATGGTAAAATTGCACGGATAGAGGAGTTAACGAGGATTCCTTCAGATGTTCAGGATACGCTTATTACTTTATTGTCTGAAAAAGTATTGCCCATTCCTGAACTGAATACCGAAGTCCAAGCCCAAAGAGGTTTCAATGTGATTGCTACGGCTAATGATCGGGACAAGGGGGTGAATGATCTGTCTAGTGCATTGAGACGAAGATTCAATACTGTTGTTTTGCCTTTGCCTGATAGTCTGGAAGAAGAAGTTAAAATTGTACGGACTCGGGTGGAGAAAATAGGGAAAACATTAGAACTGCCTGCGGATGCTCCGCCTGTAAAAGAGATCAAGCGTTTGGTGACTATTTTCAGGGAGTTAAGGCAAGGAAAGACAGAAGATGGAAGAACCAAAATCAAATCCCCTTCTTCTACCCTTAGTACGGCCGAAGCCATTTCGGTTATTAATTCGGGACAGGCTTTAGCGGCTCATTTTGGCGATGGTTCTTTGAACGCCCATGATTTAGCCGCTGGTATTACAGGAGCGATTATAAAAGATCCGGTTCAAGATAGGAATGTGTGGGAAGAGTATTTGGAAACAGTTATGAAAGAACGAAAGGATTGGAAAGATTTATATCGAGCTTGCAAAGAGTTCATCTAATACCCGCCTATTATGAAATACGATTGGATTCTTTTCGATTTGGATAATACACTCATGGATTTTCATGAAGCCTCCAAGTTATCTTTTTATGATTTGATGAAATCTCATGGAATTTTGCATGGTCCCGAACTTTATCCGATTTATCAACAAGTCAACTTTTTGGTTTGGAAAGATTTTGAGGCTGGAAAAATTGATGCCGTAACCTTACGAGCCAAAAGATTCCAAGATTTTTACCTGAAGACCAAAATCAAGGGAATGGATCCTATGGAGAGCAATGCCACTTATCTACAGAACTTGATCCGTTTTTCTACGATGTTGGAAGGCTCTATCGAATTACTCGATTTTTTGAAGGGTAAAGTAAAAATGGCCATCATCACGAATGGGCTTCGAGAAGTGCAGCGCCCCCGACTGGATGCCCTTAATATCACATCTTATTTTGATGCCATTGTTGTTTCTGATGAAATTGGTTGGGCAAAACCTCAAAAGGAATATTTTGATTATGCCATGAACGAATGTAACCAACCCAGAAAAGAACACACATTGGTTGTTGGGGATAGTTTGCATTCGGATATCAAAGGTGGATTGGAGTATGGATTGCCTACTTGTTGGTGCAATCTATTTGGGCAAGAACCACCGAAAGACATCCTTCCAGATCAAGAAATCAATGCACTTCATGAGCTGAAGGAGATAATTTTATAATTTTTTTCATTTTTTTTGAAAAATTTTTAAACCCTACAATTAACCTACTCCTATATTTTTCTTCCGAATATGACATTATTCTAACATGTATATTTATTTGACGATCTAATTCTTCTTCAAAGAGAACAAACCTCCGTTTAAGCTGAAATTTGTGACAAAAATTCATTTGTTAAATTTATTCTGAATTTGGCTTGGTTTTTGCTCGGTGAAATTTCTTTTTTTTTTCTGACTTTCTGTTTTACCTTTGTTTTATCACAAAATCACAATCATTACCCTCCTTTTTCATTTTGTGATACCAAATAAACTTTTATCCGAACTATTCCAAGACTGAAATTTTGCACTATCCACCCCCTCTATTTAATTATTGTGACATAGCAAAAATCTAAAATTCATTCAAAAACTAGGGCAATGAAAAATCTCTACCTCACTTTCTTAGGATTGTTCTGCTTCGGCTCAACATTAATCGGACAACACGAACACGCTGGCTTCAGATGCGGTTTCGACATGGCAGATAGCCATTCATCGCCCAAATCCATTCAGTTTGAAGAATGGCTATCTTCGAAACAACACGAAGCCTCTTTTAAAGGAGAGAACAATGAGGAGACTTTGCTTCAACTCCCTATTGTATTCCATATTATACATACTGGTGAAGCAATTGGAGTAGGTAAAAACCTTAGCGAAGCCCAAATCCAAGCTCAATTAGATCAAGTGAATTTTGACCTAAGAAGAACGGTTGGAACCAGCGGTCACAATACCGATTCGAGAGGAGCAGATACATTCATTGAACTTTTGCCTGCCCTATATGATGAGGATTACAACACGTTACCCGAACCGGGCATTAATAGAATCAATGCGGCAGATTTAGGTCTTGGCACAGGAACCTATTCCAAGAGCTACATCAATTCAACCATCAAACCCCTTACACAATGGGATCCTACACAATACATCAACGTATGGGTGTGTAATATTTCGGGCATATTGGGTTTTGGTCAATTCCCTGATATTGATCCTACAGTATTAGATGGCATTACCCTAAATGGAACTGCTACAACCGATGGTCTTGTTTTAACCTATAAGGCTGTCGGTAGTACAGACTCCCCTAACCCTTTGGCGACCGGTTCTTATCTTCCTTACGGAATGGGAAGAACATTAACCCATGAATTAGGACACTTTCTAGGTCTTCGCCATATATGGGGCGATGGAGGTTGTACTGTAGATGATTTTTGTGCAGACACCCCTACCTCGGATGCGGCTAACTATGGTTGCCCTTCCAGCCATGTTTCTTGCGGAAGCACGGATATGGTTCAAAACTATATGGATTACACCTACGATAACTGTATGAATATTTTTACCCAAGATCAAAAATCCAGAATGAGAACCGTACTATACAACTCAGTAAGGAGGGTAGAGCTTTTATCTTCGGATAAAGCTTCACCCCTTCCCAGCCTTCCGGTAGAATTGATTGATTTTAATGTTAAGCCTACCTCTGACAACAGTGCCTTAATCCAATGGACTACCGCCACCGAATCCCAAAATGATTTTTTCATCATTAGCAAGAGTACAGATGGCAGAAACTTTGAGGACATATTCCAAGTACGGGGCCAGGGCGAATCATCTTCGGTAACAGAATATGAATATTTAGATTCCCATTTAGAATTCGGAGAAACTTATTATCGACTTACACAAGTAGATTTTAATGGCACTACCACTATTTTAGGAACAAAAAGCATTAAGAACGCCAAAGGTTTTTCTTTTTCCTTGTTTCCCAATCCGATTAGAAATTGGGTAAGTATCAATACTTATGCTACAGAACAAAGCTCTGCCACGGTTAGTATTTTTGATGCCCAGGGCAAACACATCCACGAACTTGAAATAGAATTCCAACTAGGAGAAAACAACATTCCTATCATATTAAACGATTTGGAAGTCGGAATTTATTTTATACGTATCACATGTAACAATATCCAGAAATCTATGAGATTTC
>JAHDDR010000019.1:0-7372 GCA_020629255.1 Saprospiraceae bacterium
GAGGGAACTCCCAACCTGCTAAAGATTGGCTGGCATTACCTGAAATGATGCATGTGGGTTCCTTGATTGTTGATGATGTAGAAGACAAATCGGATATTCGAAGAGGCGGCTTGGCTTGCCATCGAATTTATGGAGAACCGATTGCCATCAATGCGGGATCGGCTTGCTATTTCCTCGGGCAGATTTGTATTTATGGTGCCGAAATTGATGATTCCATCAAACTGAAAGTTTACAATTTATATTTTGAGGCTCTACGGGCAGCCCATACCGGCCAAGCCTTGGATATTGCTGGTTTGGATTATATGATGCCTGAGGTATTGAAGGATGACAAGAAAGCAAAATTATTGGTGAAGCGGGTGCTTGGAACGCATCGACTCAAATCTGCGGCTCCGGCAGCCTATCTGGCTCGAATCGGTGCTTTGTTGGGAGAAGCCAGTGATGAGCAAATCGAAGGGCTTGCCAATTATTTCGAAGCATTGGGTATTGCTTTTCAAATTATAGACGACACTCTTAATCTTAAGGGTTTTGATGATGACCTCAAGACCAAAGCAGAAGATATCACGGCGGGTAAAATTACCTATCCGATTGCCAAAGCTATGGCGGCCCTTAATCCGAAGGACAGAAAAAGGCTCTGGAAAATCGTCAGTATGAAAACGGATGATTTAAAATTATTGACTGAAGCCATGAAACTCCTCAAAAAGAATGATACTATCCTCCAATGTGAAAAGGAAGCCCAACGCATGATGAATCGTGCTTGGAAAAAGCTAGATCCTTTGGTCAAGGATTCTATGGTGAAATTGAATTTGAGGGCATTTAGTTGGTATGTATTGGAGAGGACGTATTAATATAGCTTTTAGTCCATTGATTTATATCCATGCAAATTAGGGTTTCATTTACAAAAAAGCCTTTGGGATTTCTCCCAAAGGCCCATCAATCTGCATAGATGAATTTAAATCACTTAAATACAATCAATATCTTATAGTTTGATGAATTTCATGACCTGAGATTCAAATCCTTCTGCAGATTTTGCTTGGATGAAATAAATACCTTTCACCCAATCTTCAACATCCAATTCGAATTGATTATCACCTAATTGAATGCTATTATTGAATTGCCTAACTATTTTTCCAGAAACATTTGTGATGGTAATATGAACATCTCTATTCGTACTAGAATTCAGATTGAAATAAAGTTGTCCTTTTACCGGATTCGGATATAAAGTATGGATTGAAATATCATTCCCACATCCGACCAACATCAACATTTTAGTATTTGAATATTCGTAGGAACCGTCGAGGTCTTCTACTTTTAAACGATAATATTTATTCTTATCCGGATTGGCATCTTCAAAAGAATAATGTCTTACCTCAGAAGAATTACCCGCAGCAGCTACTTGCCCAATCGCTGTAAAGTCTCTTCCATTTTCACTTGCTTCAATGACGAACTGCTTTGCATTTTCTTCTGTAGCAGTACTCCAAGAAAGAAGAGCAGAACATCCTTTTTGCTCTACATCGAAAGAAATCAATTCTACCGGTAAAGTAAAGTTCTGTGCATTAATGACTGTACCTGATGGAGCCGTAGTCAAGGCACCAATAACTGAAGCAGCTTCAGTATTACCATAACTAGACGTTACATCACAAATCAAGCCTGGAGGGAGATTTGTCACTGAAAATGCACCCGACGCATCCGTTGTTGTCACCACCGTTGCCGTGCCACCATCTAATGTAGAACAATCTCCATTTCCACCATCATAATAAACCGTAATGGTAGATGAGGTACCCATAGGTACAGGTGTTGTAAATGTAGGATCCGTATATAGGATACCATTAATTGTAATCGGCTGATACAATCCTATATCCCATTGGGTATAATTGTTATTGCCCGTCGTTCCGTCCACTGCATTAGGTGTTGTGACGTCAAGTACACCATCACTGTTCGTATCTATTACGGTAGAAGGTTCTATTGTAATGGTACTACTTTGATATGTTGTCGTGCTGAAATCACTATCCTCAGTTGGAGTAGCATCTGCATCTACATTTTGAGTCGTAACCAAATAGCCGACTGGTGGAGTGAATTCTACATAATAATCTCCTGGAGGAAGATTGCCAAAGCTATAATTTCCACTACCATCTGTCATGATAGGAGCGCCTACCTGAGCCCCTCCAGCGGTATATAATGTAACGGTTACACCCGTTGTAATCACAGCATCTGTTCCAGTATTATCACCATTCAGATTAGCGGTTGTACCGTCGGCATAATTATCTAGGAATATTGTTCCTGAAATAGAACCGACCAATCCGATACCAAAATTGTTATTGCCTAGGCTCGTTACCGTAACCGAAGTGCTACCTCCAGGAACTATGGCTCCTCCACCAGAAGCTGTACAAGTAGGACAAATATTAGTCCCTAATATGGTCACGTTGTCAGATTCGACGGTATTATCTGTATTCGCATCGTCATCATCCGGAAGGATAGAAACAAAACCAGCAGGAGGTGTATAATTGATTTCACAAACGATACCTGCCGGTATGGATTGAGGATCACCATTTACATCTTCATTGAAATTATAAGTACCATCTATGGTCGATGATGTAGTAGAATAAGTGATGTCATCCCCATCTCCACAAGTACCATTCGGTCCAGCCATTATTAGATTTACGGTTACCCCTCCTAAATAAGGCGTAGCACTTTCGGCAGCAGGAGTAGTTCCGTCATCATCGTCAGAATCCATTTGGATCATCCCTGAAATTTCAATCAATTCAATGAGACCGAAATCGTAGGTCGCTATTGTTGTTTCAAGTGTAGGATTAGCATTCGTCGCCGTATTGGTTTGCCCTTGCTCTAAAGTAGCCGCGACACCGTCATGGTCATCCGAATCCTCGCTATCATTTCCATTTGTATTGACATCTACTAATGTAGCAATATATCCTGTTCCTATAGTAACGCTCAATTCGAACAACGGTTCGTCTCCTCCTGCTCCAGCAACACCGGAACCATCATAATCTTCATCTAAAAGAAGATTACCAAAATCATAGAAACCATTAACATCCGTAGAATCAATTAAGGTAACAACTGTTCCGTCTGGATAAGTGATAGTCAATGTAACTTCTATGTCTTCCTCCCCTACTTCTGTAGCATCTTGGATGCCATCACCATTGTAATCTATCCAGACATAATTTCCAACAGCGGCTCCTAGAATATAATAACCGAAATCAGCGGTTGTGTTGGTTGTTGTACCTCCTACACCGTCTAATGTTACCGGATAACCTGCATTATTTTGACTGTTATTATCTGTATTGGCAATTCCTTCACTGTGCCAGTAACCATTCAATACTTCATTTTCGTCGGTCACTACGACTAGATAATCAATAGGATTTCCTAAGTTATCATTGGTAGGTATGTTTGCAAATGAATATGAACCTCCAGAAGTCGTTTCTGTTCCTAACAATACATCATCACTATCCAGAATTCCATCACCATTTGTATCAACATATAATGCTACCGTAGCACCTGTGATACCCGCTTCACCGCCATCTACAGAACCATTTGCATTGATATCATTCCATACCAAATTACCGATGGTTCCGGGGTTTGTCGCTGCATAACCAAAGTCTTGAATTAGATTAATTTCTCCAGCAGCCAAGGTCACAGCAGATGTATTATCGTTTCCTCCATTTGGATCAACCGTGTTGGATACATCATATGGAATTGTTGTGGCATCCACTAATATTTCATAATTACCGGCACCAAGTCCGGCAAAATAATAATTACCATTTTCATTCGTTGTAGTCGTCGTGGTTTCATCATCAGCAGCGTTGGCTCCGCCGCAGATTCCATCTGCTCCACAATAGGTTAGCGTAACGTTTACATCTTCGATTCCTTCTCCGGGCGTGTAAGCACCATTTCCATCTAAATCCAAGAATATGGCATCACCAATCAATCCTGTTGTTGCTGATTGGCCTAAAGGTGTGTAACCGAAATCTTGAGCTAGGTCGTCTGTACCTGCTAAGGTTAATGCAGAAGCTCCATCACCTCCACCTGTAGGGAAAGCACTATTGGTAAGGCCACTCAAGATGGCTCCCGTATCTGTTACTAGAACAGTATAATCACCATCAGGAAGTCCCGTAAATAAATAATTACCATTACTATCTGTTACATCTGTTGCTATGATATCTCCATCAGCATCCAAAAGAGAAACCGTTACACCGGCAATACCCAATTCACCGGCATCCTGGTCGCCATCTCCGTTGGCATCAAAAAAGATAAGATCGCCTATGTTTGAACTTGCTGCGGGTTGATATCCGAAATCTTGAAGTAGATTCACATCGCCCGGAGCTACCACTATAGGCTCCCCTTGGTTATCTAATATCGCATCTGGATCACCGGTTTGAGTATATCCACCCGGTGCGGTTGCTACTATCACATACTGTCCAGCGGGTAAATTAGAGAAGATATAACTTCCATCATCTTCAGTGGTCGTCGTTCCTGTTCCAGAATTACCATTTTGATCCACAGCAGCCGTATAAGGAGTATCTGTTCCTATTTCAATATCACCATCACCATCCGAATCATAATAAATGGTCAGAGTTACGCCGCCTAAGCCCGGTTCTCCATATTGTTGGATTCCATCACCATCAGCATCAATCCAAACTTGATCTCCGATGGCTCCAGTTCCTGTATTACCATTTGCATCCCCCCAGTTATAACCGAAGTCGGCATCCAAATATTCATCTCCATCTACGACTGTAACTTCATGGGTATTATCTAGTGTAGCATCTGGATCGTAGGTTTGTGTCATACCTGAAGGCATGGTTACAACTACTTGGTATGTTCCTTCTGGTACAGCAGAGAAGATATATCCTCCATTTATATCTGTAGTAGTCGTTGTATAAACAGAATTATCTCCAGTATTGGAACAATCACCATTACAATTGATTAATGTAACCGTTACTCCAGAAAGCCCGGGTTCACCAGCATCTTGAAGACCATCAGCATCTTCATCTACCCAAATATAATTACCAATGGTTGCACTACTACAAAGGTTATTTGCACTCACCGAAGGCCACAAACATGCACCACAGACCAAAGGAGCAGGAGAAGCATTCAAATATCCAGTACTTGATCCGATACTAGAACAATCGTTCTGAGCATATGCTCCAGTTCCTATGACTGTATTGTCATCTATATTTAATGTTGCCGGTTCGAAATTCTGGAATACATCATCGCCACCATTGCTACAGAAGACACTGTTACAAAGATTCACAACATCTTCAGTATCATCTGATGACTCGATAGCCAAACCTCGCCCTAAGTTCCCTGTAAAGGTAGAACTGGTGATATCCAAGCCCATTGGAGATAAGTTTCCTACTCCTTCGAAATAAATACCATCTGTATTTCCTGAGAAATAGCAATTCGTAATTATACCCGTTGGAGTGGTTACTGCATTTTTACCTCTATAGAAAATACCTCCACCAGCACCACCTGTTGCAATATTATCATGGAATTCGGTTCCTTCTACTCTTAAAGCACCATTACCGTAGAATGTAATAGCTCCACCATCTAATCTTGAAACATTACCTGTAAAATTGGCATTTAATATGGTTGCATCAGAATCGCCTTGTACATTTATGGCTCCACCACCACTTCCATCGTTTCCAGAGTTCGAATTACATTCGAAATCAGTACCATCTATAAACAATGATGTTTCACCACTGATATGGATCGCACCACCATCTGTAGCATTGGCTACGTTTCCTGAGAATATTCCTCCCCAGAAGTTAACCGAAGCACCAGGCATTGCAGGATCTCCTCCTGGAGGATTTCCTACTGTTAATGCTCCACCATATCCATTCCTATTGTTACACCTCCATTCTGTATCGACAAAGTTTGCCGTTACTGTATGACTACCATCAGCGGCACTGCCATCTGTCCAGATGGTCATCACACTATTAGGAGGGTTATGGCTGAAGTGGTTATAGAACTCACTACAATAGAAGGTAACCTCGGTCGTTGCACTAGTAGGTTGAATGACAAAAGCGTCGCCACTTCTATCACTACCGTCTACTGTTATATTGTTGAATACAATACCTGTTGCATTGTGAATCGCCGCAATACTACCGATTGCAGGATTGTCAAAATTGATGAAATTCAAATCATTGATGGTAACATTATCCACACCATCAATTTGGATAAAACTCACTTGTGTACCACCGACGGCTTGCTCTACTACAGAATTATTACCATATACTGTCAATCCTGCTAGATTTGCTGGTAATAGTGCGGGACTTCCCCAAGCAAAGGCGACTGTATTATCTGATATATAATGCCCTTCAATGAATACGATTTCCAACACACCCAATGCTGCAGCTCTTGTTACAGCTCCTCGCCATGTTCCATATGGAGTAGCCAAAGTTGGGTCTCCATCGGCTAAGGCATCTTGCCCTGCCTGGGATGTTGCTCCATCTGTAAAGCAAGGCGTAATGGTAACAGGTGTTCCTGCCGGAGCCCCTACTAGGGGACAAGTAGGCGCCGAACACGAAATGGCTGTGCCACTGAATGCATCCGTACACCCATTGGCTAGATTGAAATCCCAATTGTGTGCTGGATCAATTCCTGAAATAACTAAGGTACCATCTACTACGGAGGGATCAAAAGTAACTGTACCTGAGCCCGTATTATTTACCACCGTAATGCCTGGTTGTGAGCCAACGTATGGATAGGTTAATTGGTATGTTGCTCCTGTACATTCTACCACTGGACAAGTGAAATCAATACCACAAACTGCTTTTATTTGAAATTCATCCAGTGCTAAAGATTCTGCTCCAGAATTCAAACCTGTAAAATTCACTCTAATTTTTATTGTTGTCCCTCCTAAATTACTTCCTATAGGAAAAGAAAATTGTTGGAAATTACTTGTCAACAATGTTCCCCCTATTTGCAAATTATTACCTGATGCCTGTGTAACAGATAAGCCCGGGCTATAATTGGTTCCTCCATCTGTACTAAATTCAACTGTTGCACCATCCCCTGCATCATAAGCTGGTGAGCTCGAAAGCGAACCTCCAAACAAACCACAAAAATCAATCTGACCATTATTAACTACTGGCACCACCAAATCAATTACAATGGATCCTGTTCCTGCTGATGAGCAAGTTGTGGCATCCATATCTTGAGCCCAGAAGAAATTTCCTGTTCCTCCGGTATATGAAGCACAGGTTTGTCCTACATTAAATGCATCTTGGGTTGTACTACAATTGCCATCATCACACATAGGTCTTGAAGACGTAATATCAGAAGCATCTTCAAAATCTTCTGTATCTAATACTTGAGCAGATAATACTCCAGAAAACATCAAAATATATAGACATATAGC
>JAHDDR010000019.1:7472-11445 GCA_020629255.1 Saprospiraceae bacterium
TTATGGAGAAACAGGATAAATTGCATAGTTTGATTCAATCTTTAAGTAAATCGGAAAAGCGTTTTTTCCGATTGTTTAGCAATTTATCCGGTACTGCTTCCCAAAAAAAATACCTTAAAATATTTGAAGTCTTCCTGCATGAAAAAAAATATGATGAAGCTGCTATTAAAGAAAAATTGAGGCAAAAAGGAATCGTATCATTAACCAATTGGGGAAGTGATAAGAATTATTTGTACTTGCAAATTTTGGAATCCCTACGATTGCAGCACAAGGATGCTTATGCCAAAACAAGAGCCCGGTTCCATTTAGACACATCGAACATTCTTTACAAAAAGGGCTTGTATCGGGCTTCCCTGTCAGAATGCAGCAAGGCCAAGAAATTGGTAGAGAAATACAATATCATTTCGATGATGCCCGACATTCTTTTACAGGAGCGAATTTTAAAATCATATTTAGGACCTCCATTTTCCATTTCCGAATTAGAGGATGTTATTCAACAATTCAATGCGTCCCTTACCGACCTTGATCAATTCAACAAATATGATTATTTGTATAGAAGTGCCATTTCTTCTTTATATACAAAGGGTAAAGCACGGACAGAAGAGGATTATCAACATTTGAAACAAATTGAGGAAAAACTCCAACAACTTTCCATCAATAATAATAAAGGAATCCATTCCCAAATTCGTTTCCACCAAACTAGAGCCGCCATTTTTTACATGAAGAATGAGCCAACCAAAGAGTATTTGGAAATCAATAGAATCATTAGACTTATTGAAGAAGATTTAGATTTCAAGGAAGAAAGCCAATTTGAATATATTACCTTTTTGAGCCATTCCCTTCGACTGAGCAAAACGATAGATCCTTCCAGCTATCCGGATAAATTAGAATCGTTCCTGAACACTCCTAAAAACTTGAAACGCGATAAGAAAAAAACAGAGGCTAGGGTTTTCAGCATGGGATACAGTACGCACTTGGTCAAGTTACTGGATGAAGGAAATTATGAGGAAGGGTTATCTTTCAAACCCAAAATCACACAGACATTAAAAAAATACAAAGAACTCATATCCACTTCTATTCATATTAATTTTGAATATAAATTCGCCTATTTGCATTTCGGGAATGGAGAACTCACGCAGGCTCTCAAGCATGTAAACACGATTTTAAACGAGTATTCACCCAATGATAGAACCGATGTTTATTCTTTCGCGAGAATACTCAGTCTCGTCATACATTATGAATTGGGTAATTATTCCTTGATATCCTACTATTTAAAATCTGTTGTCAATTATCTTAAAAAAGTTTCTCGCTTAAGCCCGTATGAACATGCCATTCTTACTACCATCAAGCTATTACCTCGAATTCGGGAAGAAAAGGAACGTAAAGATTTATTACTGGGAAAGAAAGAAGAAATCCTAAACTTCTTCAAAAACAACCCTGATGAAAAACATCTAATTGTCTTTTTCGATTTCATTACATGGATAGATAGTAAATTAGAAAACAAGAGCTTTAAAGATACAAAAACAGGCATTAACAAAACAATCTAAAATTAAAAAATTAATACTAAAAATACAATACAAATTACTGATATAAATCATTTTACAAAAAAAATAACTCAACTGAAATTCCTACATTAATACATTTTACAACACGTCTTTATAAGATTTATCTTAATAATTATGTTTTATTTACGGGTATAGGTAAATTTTAATATTAATATAAGACTTTCATGAAGAAGCAATTCATAATTCTAAGTATTTTTCTCTTTGGATTCATATCCTATTCTTTTGCCTGCGATAATGCGGAGCTCAATTTAAATTCTTTAATTGACAACTGCGATGGCTCTTTCACTTACAACATGGAAGTCTGTTTTGAGACAAGAGACGGAACGGCTGGTGACGCAGATCATTTATTATTAAGTTTCCCACAGTCAGGAGCCAATATTACTAGTGTAACCCCATCTACTTTTGTATTTGATGATGGTACAGTATGGAATATGGTAACTGGTATGGGCACAGGAGTTGTAAATATATCAGGTCCGGCCATTAATTTTATCTCACCCGACGATCAGAATTGTTTCACTATAGATGTTGTTTTGGATGCAGATCCAGGTACTACGGGAAATGCCTATTACATTGAAGTTGGACATGATACAGATGGAGGAGGAATTTGCGTATATGAAGCTGGTGTCGCTTTTTGTGGATGCCCAAACCCTTTACCTGTAGGCAATGTCTGCCCCGTAGCCTGTTCCATAGATAATATTACCGCAGGATCTCAAACGGCTTGTGTTCCTGCAACGAATACCTATACCCAACAAATAACAGTCACCTACAGCAATCCACCTGCTACAGGGACTTTAGATGTAAATGGTCAATCTTTTGCCATTACTTCCAGTCCACAAACGGTAACACTTACTGGCTTGACTGCGGATGGAAACGGAGTAAATGTAACGGCCGTGTTTTCAGCGGATGGTACTTGTACCGACACACAAAACAGCCTTTTCACGGCTCCTGCTAATTGCTCGCCTGTTTGTTCAATCGATAACATAACCGCAGGTTCACAAACAGCTTGTGTCCCTGCCACAAATACTTATACACAACAAATTACTGTAACTTATACCGCTCCTCCCGGTTCAGGCACATTGGATGTAAATGGACAATCTTTTGCCATCACATCTAGTCCACAAACGATAACACTTACCGGCTTAACTGCGGATGGAAACGGAGTAAATGTAACGGCCGCTTTTTCTGCCAATGGTACTTGTACCGACACACAAAACAGCCTTTTCACGGCTCCTGCTAATTGCTCGCCTGTTTGTTCAATCGATAACATAACCGCAGGTTCACAAACAGCTTGTGTCCCTGCCACAAATACTTATACACAACAAATTACTGTAACTTATACCAATCCTCCTACTACAGGGACTTTAGATGTCAATGGACAATCTTTTGCCATTACTTCCAGCCCACAAACGGTAACAATTACCGGCTTGACTGCGGATGGTAACGGAGTAAATGTAACAGCCGCCTTTTCAGCGGATGGTACTTGTACCGACACACAAAGCAGCCTTTTCACGGCTCCCGCTAGTTGTTCTTCATCGTGTAATGCAGACAATGGCACATGGGAATAAAACTAAACTCAAGCATATGGAACAAGCATCTATTGATGATACCTTCCTATACATATCGAATTATTTTCATCCTAAGCCTCATCGGCTTACCCTTTCTGATGAATGCCCAGTGTACACTCAGCGCTACGTCTTCGGGCGGAAACGCCGCTTTCACGCAGGTGTATGTGTTGGTTGATTCGAATGGAGATATTGTAGATCAAAATACTTCCGGTTCATTTTCTGGAGTTGTTCCGGGTTCATATCAGATACATGCACTCAATTATGATCCAGGGAATCCGCCTTCGCCACTACCTTCTGCTCTTGTTGGAATGCCTGTTAGCGATGTGGGAAGCTCTTCTGCGGGTTGTTTCAATCCAGATTTTTTAACCGATTTTGTAACTAGGACTTGTGTTAATCCTTCTTGTGTCAGTAGTTCTGATATTTGTGAAGGAGATCCGATTACGGCTACTTCTTCTGGAGCGACACCTGGCAATACGCAAGTATATGTACTAGCAGATGACAGTGGGAATTTTGTAGATCAAAATGCGACAGGAACTTTCGCCACCGCTTCTTTTTCTGCTGGAGAAACCTATCAGGTCCATGCTTTAAATTATGATCCGGGCAATCCGCCTTCGCCACTACCGAGTGGAATGACGGTTGGTGATCCATTAAGTAATATTTCGGGGGGCTGTTTCAATTCCGATTTCCTAAGTGATTTTGTTTGTTTCAACATCACTGCTTGTAATTGTACACCTACGGATATTTGCGAAGGAGATCCGATTACGGCTACTTCTTCTGGGGCAACGCCCGGCAATACGCAAGTATATGTACTAGCAGATGACAGTGGGAATTTTGTAGATCAAA
>JAHDDR010000019.1:11545-37031 GCA_020629255.1 Saprospiraceae bacterium
GACGGTTGGTGATCCATTAAGTAATATTTCGGGGGGCTGTTTCAATTCCGATTTCTTGACCGATTTCGTTTGCTTCAATATCATTTCTTGTTGCGATACACCTACTCCTCATTGCTATCTGACCGATCTTGTTGTTTCTAAAAGTGGATTTAATGCCGCTTACGAGCAAGTTTATGTACTGGCTGATGAGAATGGAAATTTCATTGCACAAAATGATACCGGAGTATTTCCTACCAATTCTTTGACCCTTGGGGATACTTATTATATCCATGCCTTAAACTATGACCCAGCGAACCCGCCTTCGCCGTTACCTAGTGGAATGACTGTGGGAGATCCATTAAGTGATATTTCTGGAGGATGTTTCAATGCTGATTTCTTAACGGATATCGTTTGTTTCTTGCTGGAATGCTGTGACTCGAATGTAGGATTCATCCGATAACCCGAATTACATTCGATCGATCCATTCCCCTTCTAGGGTGAGGTATTTTTTCATCAAATTGGCCGTCATACAAGAATGAATGGGTAATACACCTATTATATCCCCTATTTTATATTTATCAAATGTTTCATCTGAAACTTGAAGCACTCCGTGTTCTTGGCTAATCCTCGTAAAATAATCTTTATGGGTGGGTGCAGACCAACCTTCCTCCTCCAGATGAACCACCAAACCATACATGTTCTGGTCTAAAAAGGGATGCACACGGGAGTCTCTAGCAAAATGGATGGCTCCTCCATAGATGACAAATTGATTCCTTTCCTTGTGTTTCGCTACAATGGGGCATGCCATAGCCACAGCAATTTGATTCAGATGATTTGAACCAATCACCCATTGCATCACATCAAAGAAAACAAAATTGCCGGGTCGTATTTCATATGCCCAAGAAAAATCGTTGGCTCGGCTACAAGTCGGCGTATCTCCTACCGATAATTTCAAATCGGGATATTCTTTTTTGAATGGAGCCATAAAAGCGACCAAATCACGACTGTAATCATCATGAAGTTGTTGGATATCTTTTTCCCCTCTACAAGCATAAGAATTACCGGCGTGGCACAAGAACCCTCTACAGTTCAATTTATCAGATTGTTGAATGGTCTTCAACAATTCCCAAATTTCCTTTTCTTGTTGATAGGACAAACCTGTCCTATTATTTCCCGTATCTATTTTGATGAACACATTGATATCATTCAAAACATTTTTTGATAGAGCCGAAACCACATCTAGGCTCTCAACCAATACATTTAATGTGATTCGTTCGGACAATCGGTTCATCCGATCCATTTCTAGGATATTGATGGGGAATGCTACGGTAATATCCGACCATTCATCTGCAAAATATTCTGCCATTGACAAGGAGGATACCGTTATTTTTTCCGTTCCATATTCCTTGAACCACCTTCCTATTTCCAACGATACGTGGGTTTTGAAATGAGGCCGGAAAATGACAGCGTTTTCCTTCGCCTTCCATGCCATTTGCCGAATATTTTCCTTGCATTTTTTTTCATCCAACAATAAAGTCGGAACTGTAATTTTGTTTCGATAGTCCATAAAGTAAAGTTAAGGTATTCGAATCATTCCATTCTTTAAAATGCTTATCTTATTTTTGATTTACGAATCTTGATACCAGACAATATATAAATCACACATAACATTTATCTTTACTGTTCTTGATTCACCAATTTAATAATTCAATTAAAAAAGAATATTTTTATCATGAATGATATGTACACAAAAATAGTCACGGGGGTAATAGCTGTTTCTTTATCTATTCTAGCATTCAAAAATTTGGATATTGTTGGAAATGCTAACGCTGTTGTGGGGACGCCTGCTACTGTCCAGCCCATGGACATCAGCAACAATATGCTAGGTGAAATCAGAATCTTTGCCGGCGATTATGCACCGGAAGGTTGGATGTTCTGTGAAGGACAAACCTTAAAAGTCGAAGATTTTGAAGAACTCCATTCTGTCATAGAATACAAATATGGAGGTGATGAGGATGAAGAAACTTTCAAAATTCCTGATATGCGAGGGCGTTTTCCTCTAGGTGCCGGACAAGGAGATAATACGGATTATGCTCGAATCGCTTCTGATATGGATATTCTTTTCCGTAAGAATAACAATAGAGGGAGCAATTCTTCCAAACCCGCATCAAGAGGACAAATAGGAGATGCTCCTGTAAAAAAATCAAAAGCTCCTGCAAATAGTACATCCAACAGTCCTTTGACTAAATCTCCTAGTCTGAACAACAATAGCAAATATCTTTACAATGGAGGTAGCCTTGCTCTAAGATATATCATCTGTACTGAAGGTGCTTTGATTCTTCCCGATTTTGAAGATTAACAAGGATGCTTTTAGAATTTCTATTAGAAAAACGGTCGGATTTATATCCGACCGTTTTTCTTTTTTATTCATTTCTACACCTTATCAAATTTGTTTACCTTTAAGTCTTGGTTCAAATTACTTAATAAGTAATGACCAAGACTTACTATTTCGATATTGAACATTAAAATCCTTTAAACTATTCCAGATTTTGGCAAAGAAAACCAAGAGTAAAAGCAAAAAGGTCACGCCTCTCATGCAACAATATTTCGATGTTAAAAAGAAATATCCCGATGCTATTTTATTATTCCGTGTAGGTGATTTTTATGAAACTTTTGGAGAAGATGCCGTCACTGCATCTGGGGTACTGGGCATTATTTTAACGAAAAGGAATAATGGTGGCTCCGATATAGAATTGGCCGGTTTCCCTTATCATTCTTTGGACTTGTATTTACCTCGATTGGTTCGGGCGGGATATCGGGTAGCCATTTGCGAACAATTAGAAAAACCCAGCAAGGAAAAGAAAATTGTAAAACGAGGAGTAACTGAAGTTGTAACGCCCGGTGTTGCCACCGGAGACAAATTATTGGATCATAAAAGCAACAATTACCTTTGTGCCATCCATTATGGAAAAAAGAAAAAAGTAGGTATCGCATTCGTGGATATTTCTACCGGCGAATTTTTAGTAACAGAAGGAGATGCTCCTCACGTTGACAAACTCATTCAAGGATTCAACCCTTCAGAAGTTCTTTTTGCCAAAGGAAAATCGGACGACTTCCAAAAACGATACGGAGACAAATTCTATACCTTCCCATTGGACGAATGGATTTTCACAACCGATTATACCCGAGAAAAATTACTTCATCATTTTGATGTAAAAAATCTAAAAGGTTTTGGTGTAGAAGAAATGGAATTGGCACAAATTGCTGCGGGAACCCTTCTTCATTATTTGGATAGTACGGAAAATAAAAAAATCAAACACATCAATTCTATTTCCAGAATTGAACCGGATAAATATGTTTGGTTGGATCGCTTCACCATTCGTAATTTGGAATTAATTTATTCCAATCACGAATCGGGTGTTCCTTTGATTCAAATTATGGATCAAACCATTTCGCCTATGGGGGCAAGGTTATTAAAAAAATGGGTGGTCTTACCTTTAAAATCCAAAGAAGCGATAGAATCCAGATTGAATGTTGTGCAACATTTTATTTCCCATGTCGGCTTTGCTTCGGATATAGAACAATACATCCGACAAATCGGAGATTTGGAAAGAATTATTTCCAAAGTGGCTTTGGGAAAAATAAATCCGCGTGAAGTCGTGCAGTTAAAACGTGCTTTACATGCATTACATCCTATACAAGAAATTTTAGCCGAAAGTGGCAACGAACATTTAATTCGATTGGGCGATGCCATTAATCCGTGTACGGCAATTAAAGAACAAATTGCCCAGCAAATTGTAGAAGAGCCTCCGGTTAATTTACACAAAGGGGGCGTAATTGCAGCCGGCGTTGATGAAGCCCTCGACGATTATCGGAACACTTCGAATAATGCTAAAGAGTTATTGGTTGAAATCCAACAAACCGAAATTGAAAAAACAGGTATTGCGAGTTTAAAAATCGGATTTAATAATGTTTTTGGTTATTATTTAGAAGTCACGAATAAATATAAAGACCAAGGATTAATTCCCGACAATTGGGTTCGAAAACAAACTTTGAAAGGTTCGGAACGATATATCACGGATGAATTAAAAAAATTAGAAACTAAAATTCTCAGTGCCGAAGAAAAGATTTTGGAATTGGAAGAAAAATTATTCCAAAGATTAATTTCTGACTTGGCAGACTTCATCCAACCCATACAACATAACGCAGGAATTATTGCTCGATTGGATTGTCTTTTTTCTTTTTCAAAAATTGCTCAAAAAAATAAATATTGTCGTCCAGAAATTAATGATGGCCATGCCATCGACATTAAAAATGGAAGGCATCCAGTTATTGAACATCAATTAGCGATTGATGAAACCTATGTACCCAACGATGTTTACCTAGATAAAGAGGAACAACAAATTTTAATGATAACAGGACCGAACATGGCGGGTAAATCGGCACTGCTTCGTCAAACGGCTTTGATTTGCCTCATGGCACAAATGGGTTCTTTTGTTCCAGCCGAAAAAGCACAATTGGGTTGGATTGATAAAGTATTTACACGTGTCGGTGCTAGTGATAATATTTCTTCGGGTGAATCTACATTCATGGTCGAAATGAATGAAACAGCATCCATCATGAATAATATTTCTGATCGCAGTTTAATTTTATTGGATGAAATCGGACGAGGGACCAGTACATACGACGGTGTATCCATAGCTTGGTCTATTGCGGAATATTTGCACGACAATGGATTGGCGGCTCCTAAGACTTTGTTTGCCACGCATTACCATGAATTAAATGAATTAGCGACTAAATTTCCTCGTATTAAAAATTGCAGTATAGCCATTAAACAAATCGGACAAAAAGTTATTTTCTTACGGAAATTAATTGAAGGTGGGAGCAACCATAGTTTTGGAATTTATGTGGCAAAAATGGCAGGCATGCCCCGAAGCATTGTAGAACGGGCACAAGTCATTTTACAACAATTAGAAACCAAAATGGCGGATTCTCAAGAACAAGGCATCAACGATACGAAACAAGTTTTACAAAATATACAACCCCAGCAAAATCTTCAACTTTCTATTTTTGAAACCTCCGATCCAACCGCTGGAAAATTAAAATCAGAATTGGAAGATTTGGATCTCAATGCCATGACCCCTATTGAGTGCATGCTAAAACTCAATGAACTTAAAAAAATATTGGATGAATGAAAATGACATTTTAGATGACATTCCTTTTGAGGATGAAGATCATATTACAGAAGTATCCGATGAAGAAAAATTCATTCGTGCTTTCATACAAAGAAATGCTGACGCATATATCTCTTTCAAGAAACAGCAAAAAAATATTTCTTTTGATTTTTTAAAAATGCTGGTCGGTATCCCTTGGTTGCTATATCGAAAAATATATATTCCTGCCATAGTATCTATGTTCTTTTTAGTCCCCATGCAAACTTTCAGCCTTATCCCCGTTTTTCAACTCCTCACTTCTTCATCTCGTTTTGAAAACCTGGACTTCAATGATACCTTTACTTATCTCTATCTTTCTCCGACACTTATTGTTATGATCGTTTGCGGTTTTTTTAGTCATAGCATTTACCTAAACCATGTTGAAAATAAAATTCATCGCTTGAAAAAAGAAAATCTAGATCAGGAAGAGTTCTTAGAATTATTAAAAGAAAAAGGAGGTGTCGATGGTGTTTCACCTATGTTTTTAATTTTTATTATTGCTGTGGCATTTCTTTCTTATTTAAGTACTGGAAAATTCAACCCGATTTTAGTTTTTTAATTCTTATTTTTGTTCTGGAATACGACGTTGTTTAAAAATGATTCGACATGGCATTGCGTGAGCATTTCCCCGAAGCAGGGGAAAACTATCAAGATGGAGAAAGTGATGGCATCAAATACACTTTGGTATTTGGAGGCGTTTCTTTAGAACATAGTTATGATATGATTCGCCAATTTCTACAAGAAGAAGGTTATGCAGATATTCCTCTTCCAAAAGATGTAGATGAACTTCGGCTCTTCAGACACCCTGTATCAAGAATCAAACAAATTTTATTATTCGAAGATAATGGGTATTGCCACAATCCGATTAAAATTTTGTTTCCTTTGGATAGACGGAAAAAAAAGACCTTGTACCTTATTATTTTTAATGAAAATGCTCCCGACCATTTATTGCGTTTCCACAGTCTATTAAATCGAAAATTAGAACGGGGAAAATAAATTTATTCTCTTATGATTGCGGACACACCTGCGCCTCCTTATTACGCTGTTATTTTCACTTCTCTAAGAACCCAAGAGAACCAAGGTTATTCCGATACTGCTGAAAAAATGATGCATTTGGTAAAAGAACAGGACGGCTTTTTAGGTGTTGAATCCGTTCGAGAAGAACTCGGCATTACTATTTCTTATTGGAAAGATTTGGAATCCATACAAAAATGGAAAGAAAACATGGAACATAAAATCGCCAAAGAAACAGGAAAAGCTTTTTGGTATACTTCTTTCAAAACCAGAATTGCTAAGGTAGAAAAAGATTATGATTTTGAATAATAGAAGAAATGGTTTTCAAATCCAATTCAATAATAAGCCAAATCCAACTAAAATTAAAATAATACCGAAAATCTCATTCAGCACTTTTTTATTCTTGATTATTTTTTCCGAAAATTTATCAAAACCAAAACCGGCTCCTGCCAAAACCCCTCCTAATGGCAAACTATAACCTATGGCAAATATTAGCAAAGTGAACCAACTCAGAAAAATACTTCCTTGAAGAAATGACGTACCCAACACTATCGGCAAAATAGGATTACAACAAGCAGAACAAGCCGTGGCGAATCCACCTAAAGCCAAACCAAAAATAAATCCTTTGTTCGTCAACGCTAAAATTTTAGCATTTAATTTATCTTTCAATTTAAATTCAAAAGGTAACATATCAAGACTAACCAAACCTAAATAGACAATAAACAAACCTGCAATTATCGTCCAATATTTTCCTAAAGCAGCACTGGTTGATTGGCTTACTATCCCTGTCAATAATCCTAATATTGATAATGAAATTATATTGCCTAAAAAAAATGAAAATCCTGTTTTTAAATGGGAATTCATTTTTTCATTTTTTTGATTTGAACCCGCATACCCCGTAATTGCCGCAACTACTCCAATGTTACAACAAGATCCAATTGCAGCAATCAATCCTAATAAAAAAACTGCCATAAAAAAAAGAGGTGAATTCAATTGGTTTTCAATAATACCATTTGTCCAATATTGAATACTTTCTAACATTTTAGTTTTATTTTTTACTTGAACATTTTGCTTTTTGTGTCGGGGAGCAAGACTTCGACGGTTGGCAGGATTTAGACGGTTGACATGCGGAAGGATTACAAGAAGACACAGATGTGGTAGCTGCTATATAGGCTTTGAATAATTTCAAAGAATTGATAGAATCTTTGTCTAAAATAGAATGATTTCCGTCCCTGCCTACTACGACTACTGAAGGGATATTTGTCACTCCAATTTCTTCTACAAAATTCTTATAATGGGTATGAGAAGGATTTAATTCATAATACTCAGCAGAGCCATTTGTCATTTTTAAATCCAAAACCACTTCACTTATTTCTTTGGACAACATTTTATATTCTCCATCTCCTTTTAAAAACACATACACTACTTTTTCATCTGTTTCCATCCATTCAAAATCCTCGATCGAAGGAGGGAGCGTTGCTAATTCTTTTGAATTGATTGCTGTTTTAAATGCGGATGAAATAGCTATGACAAATGCTAAGCTTGCGATAAAAACCCCGAATCCTTTTTTAATTCTTTTTTCTTTTATCAGAAGAGCAGTCGGAGTACAACAACTAGTGGAACAACAGTCCGAATTTTTCGAATTTTCCATATTCTTTAAATTAGATTTTTATTATAGACGAATTTCCCTAAAAAAGACGCAAAAAAAATTACCTCGCACTTTACGAGGCAATTTTTTTATTTTTCAGCATAAACGCCAATGCTTATAATGGAATTTGTTCCTTTCTTGAAATCTTCCAATTCTTCAGGAGTAGCATATTGAAGCAATAATTCATCGGGCAATTTTATTTCTTGTTCTTTGGTTATTTTTAAATTTTTAAAACCCGCTTTTTTAATCGCCTCCAAATAATCTTCTTTTTGCATGGCTCCAGAAATACAACCCGCATACATTTCTGAAGCTTCTAATATTCCTTTTGGCAATTCTCCTTTTAACACGATATCTGACATACTGAAATGCCCCTTGGGTTTTAGTACTCTATACACTTCCGAATAAGCTCGGTATTTATCCGGTACAAGATTCAAGACACAATTACTAATAGCCACATCGATCGTATTATCCTGAATCGGGAGATTTTCAATTTCTCCTAGAATAAATTCGACATTTTGGTATCCTAATTTTTGTTTGTTCTGATTGGCTTTTTCGATCATGGCCTCCGTCATATCCACACCGACAACATGACCTTTTTCTCCGACCAAACTCCGTGCTACAAAAACATCATTACCTGCACCCGAACCTAGATCCAGAACCGTATCCCCTTGTTTTATTTGAGCTCCATTGGTTGGAATCCCACAGCCTAATGCATAATCCGCTTCTTTTTCATATCCTTCAAGTTCTTCATAATTTTCACTAATTGTCCAATCTTGGATAGGTGGATTACAACAAGAACTTCCGACGCAACAATCTGTACCTGATTTCACTACATTCGTATATGTTCTTTTTACAGCATCTTTAATTTCTTTCGACATAACAAAAGTATTTTAAGTTTAAACTTGTTCTTTAAACAAATATCATATTATAGACGTACTTTCTAAAAAAAGACGCATTAATCACAATTAATATCACATTTTTTTTTCATTTTATTACTTCTATAATCCAAAACATCTCCATAAACATCTGTAGTGATGGTACAACATTCTTCTAACAAAGATTTTAGCATTTCTCGACCTCTCTGCACCCTTGATTTTGCTCCAGAATAAGATATATTTAATTTTTCTGCAATTTCTTTCTGTGGTATTTTTTCTATATCTGCCATTATAAGAGCCTGCCTATATTTTTCAGGCAAAGAATCAATCATTGGGTGCAAACATTCGGATAATTCTGAAGTTAAATTATCATCTGAATTGCTTGACACTTCAATTTCATTCATTAAAGTAATCGTTTTATTTTTCCTAAAATGATTAACGACCTCATTCCTTGCCACTTGATAAATCCAAGGAATTATTTTGTCTTTGTTCCTAATGCTATCATATTTGGTAAATACTTTCAAAAAAACGTCTTGAACGATGTCTTTTGTCAAATCTGCATCTTTGACTTTTCCTAAAACAAAATGAGATAATCGTTCATTAATGTTTTTCCATATCGTTAAAGTATCCATAATTTATTTTGTGTTATCCTAGAAAACAATTCTATCATAAAGCTTATAAGGCATCTATACAATAGATGCCTTATAAGCTAAATTACCCTATAGACGAGAATTTCAAAAAAAGACGCAAAATACACATTAAGTAATGTAATGATGGATTTTTTTCTACTTCTGCTTTATCACTTTTTCTGTTGTAATTAATTCATTATCCTTTTTGATATGGAAAATATATACCCCGCTTGGATAAGCTCTCAGATCAAATTTTCTATCTCTTGTAATAAGCAATTGATTTCCGAGTATATCATAAATTTCGATGGTTAGATCCTCCATATCAGAAACCAAATTCAACAGGCCAGAAGTTGGATTCGGATAAATATTTATTTTTGAATAGGATGCTGCCATTTTAGAAGGAGGATTATTACAAGATGTTTGTGCTTCATATGCACCTATATCCACCGTATTTTGAATCCTTAAATTTCCGGCAATATCTGTTGCACCAACCGCTAAATTATTATTACCGGCATCCACCACAGGAGAACAAGGATCCGTAGAATAATCTGCACTTAATAATAAATCACCTGCTGTTGCGGAATACAGGTTATTTACAGCATTTCCAAAAACAGAACTTCCTTGTATATAACAATTCTCGGTGTTCAAACTAAGTATGTTATTATTATAGATAACAAATGCTTTTGTGTAACTCAAATCCTGATGAGCAATAATACTGTTGTGGAACGTCGCATCTAACTGATCTCCAAAACCGATTTGCATCGTGACTAACGATCTATTTTTAGCTTCACCCAAAATAGTAGAATTGAACACCTCAAATGTTTGATCTCTATTTGTTGCAATCAAACCGATGGCATTGGCATTCGTCGAAATATTATTAGCAATAACAGAATTTTCAATTCTTGTAAATAAAGAATTGTTTACTTCAATCGCACAACGAACATTAGATATGTTATTTATTATTCTTGTTTTATCTACGAACAACTGAGTTTCATTACTATGATATATCGCACTACCATAGTCTGCTATATTAGTTGAAAATTCAGAATTCAGAATATCGACGGTTGATAAGTAAGCAAACATTCCGCCCCCATATAAAGCGGTATTGTTTTCAACTTTACAATTAATTATCGTAACTTTTGACGAATTATTGATATATAAACCTGCACCTCTCGCTCTTGCAAAAGAGTTCGCATTATTGGCTCCACCATCACGAATGACAAGCCCATCCAGAGTGATGCAATCCACGTTCACAACGCTTACTACATGAAATGAATTAGCATCATTTCCAGCTACCCCATCCACATCACCAGAAAGTATGGTTAAATGATTTTGGGTATTTCTTGTCCCTCCTCCCGGAGGATAACCACCAATGAGTTGACAATTATTCGGAACGGTAAAATAAATTCCTCTTGTACTGGTGTTTGTAGGCAAATAGGTTCCTTCTGCAATATGGATGTATTTGTTTGCTCCTATTGCCAAAGCATCTTGAAGGTCGGTGAAAGCATCCCTCCAAGTCGAGCCATCGTTCGTCCCCGATGCATTTATATCTACGTAAATATTACCCGAAATATTTCCGACAGAAGGGTCTTGATCATTACAATCTATGGCACTGATAAATCCATCTTGATCCAAATCATCATCCAGCGTTAGCGGATCACAATCATCATCTAAACCATTATAGGGAATTTCTGCGGGTCCATTCAGACAAAAATTTTCGCATAATTCGGGTGCTCCTCCATCAATCCACAATTGTAGGATGGCTAATTCTTCTTCATCAAATAAGCCTCCTACCCTATCATTCATCGAAGGAACTGCAATCGGAGTACCACAAGGATTTATTCCTGATGTCGTAATGATGTCCACCCATTTAGTACCAGTCAAAATATCTGTTCCGCAGGTATATCCACCTGCCGTTGCTGTTGCATAAGAACGCAAATCCAAGCCACCCGAATTTCCGGCACCATGACAATTCGTACAGCCATTATCTGCCAACAAGGGTCCGATGGTTGCCCATCCTAAATTACCATTATCACAATCATCTGCACTGTTTGCCACATAACTATTGGGTTGGAAACAATCAGAAAGTGATGAATTGGGATCACCCCAGCCATCTCCATCCGCATCCAAATACCAAATGGGTTCTCCAGGACCATTGCAAAGACCACAAGCATCAATGATGCCATAACAAGCTGTGGGATCGATATCGAATTTCATTTCTGCAATCGAAGCACAAGTGCCTCCATCATGGGTAGAAAGAATCGTGATTAATATTTTTTCTAGAAACACGCCGCCAAAATCGGGACCTAATTCACCTCCATAGGTATTGTTTTCCGGCGCTTGAGGAAGGGTATATTGCCCCAGTTCTATCCAATTGCCTTCCATGAAATAATCTATCACGATGTCTTTGGCTCCCCATCCGCTTTCTCCGGTTCGGTTGGCATTCCAAATATGGCTGGACGTAATGTATTGTGGTTCATGAAATTCATACAACAACCAATGGGAATTCCCTCTTGTCGGATTGGGATTGGTAGACGTGGTACAAGACACCCAACTTTTATTCCAATAATTTCCATTATCAACGCATTGTGCATATGTTGTAAATGAACTGAAAATTGTAATAATAAAAAGTATATATTTTTTCATCTGATGATTATTCAATATCCATTAATAAAAATACCCGAGCAAATTTATAACATGAAACCAAGTGGACTACCGTTAGTTACCGGTGTCCAGAAATTAGTAATGTTAGGAAAAATCTGATACAAGTCTGAAGAGGAAGCTCCAAACCAAAGTGCCAATTCGGCAAAATATTCATCACAAGAAGTAGTAGGAATTAATCGACCTCCTCCCATATCAATGGGATTATCCAAATATAAATCGGGATACTGTCCGAATATTTTTTGCCCGTCGACGGCTCCTCCAAAAACGAGCGAATTCCCACCCCAAGCATGATCTGCTCCATCCCCGTTGGATGATAATTTCCTTCCGAAATCGGACATGGTAAATCCGGTAACATTATTTTGAAGTCCCAACTCAATCATAGCCGCATTGAAGGAACCGACGGCCCCATCCAATTCTGTCATCAAGTCAGCATGATCGGTTAACATATCTGCATGGGTATCATAACCGCCTGCCTCTATAAAGAACGTTTGGTTCATAACACCAAGCGTATCTCTTGCAGCAATGGTCTTAGCAACCATCAATAATTTTTGGGAAAGGGTATCATCATTAAATACCGTTGTAATTGGAGTCCCTCCAGCAATGGCAGCACTGAATCCAAATGAATTACTATTTGAATCATTGACTGTATTGGCATAAGCTGTTTTTAGAATATTATTATAGGTTTCATCAAGAAGATTATCGAGGGTTTGCCGTTTGAGTTGGTTATAGAAATTATTATTATTCGCCCCATTTATCAATACACTTCCTGTATTTTGATAGCTGATGGCATATTCCTTAACCACATTCCCTCTCTGGAAAATATTCACCCCATCGAGGGAAATATTCATAGAGATGTCCGTATTTGTATTATTGGTGTAGAGAATATCCCCCAATCTCCCACCCCAACCTAAAGAACCTGTGTCCTGAGGAACACTGGTTTGCCAGTGGGTTCTTTGATCAATGTGAGAAAATAAACCCAATGGAATATTGGCTGTTTGATTCTGCAATCCAGCAAGTGTAGTCGGTTCTATCAATGCTCCGACATTGGCAACAAATGCTGCATTTCCATTTTCGAACATGGTTTGAACTTGGGTCAAACTGGGATGCAAGCCAAATTCTTTTCCTGCAACATTTGTTGGATTAATCGCCAATAAATCATTTTGAGCCAAAGCCAAACTTCCTCGAACTGTCGCATATTCATTGTATTCGCTGGTACCTTTGGGAACCAACATATTGAAACTGTCATTCCCTCCTTGAAGCATGATACAGACCAAGGCTCTATAATCATTGTTTGATTTGATAAAGGGTCTATTCGCTGCGGCAGCAGCATTCATCAAACCTAAATTCGTAATACCAGAGAAAAGAGAGGTAACTCCAATTGATGCACAGCCCATCGTAACTCGACCTAAAAATTCACGCCTTGTATGCTTATGATGTTTACCCATTATATTTTTAATTTAAAATTTCTTGTAATGAATTGATAAAAAAGGAAATGCGTGTTTTATTCAAGAATAACATAATCCGGTGAAGCCATAATAAAGTAGAGTGCATTATGCACAATATCTTCTGAAGTGAAATTACCTGTATTTATGAGCTGTATAAGTGCACCTTCAATAATAGTTTTAACATTGGCTGATAATTGTCCATGACAAAGAATAATATCCAATCTATCCAATAATGCTCCTACTCCGTTCGTATCCAAAACAGTGATTTCATCAGAAAAATCAAGGAAGGGAACATCTGGATCGTTAAAATCTAGTACCGGGCTATTTGGATTAACGGCTGTTTTATTTCGGAATGGACGAACCTTGATGGCATCTTCCATTTCGTTTAAATAATGAATGGCCGTTACGGCATGTAGGATTTGAAATTCCGGAGAAACCATATCATTCGGAGCCACTACTGATTCCTCAGCATAAAAAGGTGAGAAAAAGTTAAATACAGATGGAGCCGCCATAAACGCCTGTTCAAATACATCCCTTAACCCTTTATCAAAAAACCATAATTTACCTGAAGGGCTATCAATATCAAAAGCACGGAAAAGATTACTGAGTCTTTCCAAGGGTTGTTTCAATTTGCCAGTTTTAGGATCATCTATCCAGGCACAATCCCTTGCTTCGGGATCGGTCAGAATGGCTCTGAACACCGCTTGCATATCTCCCCTGATTCCTGCTCCATTATTATTAAAAACACTCGCTACCCGATTAATATAAGCCGGTGTGGGATTGGATTTCACCAACTGTTGGATGAGTCGATTTGCAATAAATGGCCCTACATTCGGATGATTAAATAAAACATCAATCGCATCATTTATATCTTGCATTCCCGATTGCCCTGCTGGAATGACCGTTCCATCGACCATAGTTTTCGGTCCTTGATCATGATGTTCTTCCCACATTGCCATGGGTACAGTTAAATCATAATTATTTAAAGACCTGCCGAATTCGAGGGGTTGCCCTGCATTACTGGGATCAAAATCTAGGTCCCATGCTCCTCCGGATAGTCCAGTAAAGACTTTTGCTAATTCTTGGACATCGTCAATATCATAAGTAGGAATTCTATTTCCGTTCCCATCCAATTTGTATGTACCATCATTGTTCAATTCATACAAACCTATGGTAAATAACTGCATGATTTCCCGGGCGTAGTTTTCATCAGGCAATGTTCCGATACTTGGATCAGCTTTTTTATTTTTAAAATGGCTCAAATAATATCCCATTGCTAAGTGAAGGGAAACATCCGTTAGAATATCTTTAAAATTCCCAAAAGCACCTTCATACAAAACATCATAATAACTAGAGCCGCCCCTACCGTGTCCATTCAGACTTATGCTTTGAGTTGAAAGCACCAAAATTTGGGATAGGGCAAATGCAGCTTTATTTCGAAGAACATCATCATCTTTGAGGATTTTTTCATAAAAAGCGTAACCAGTATAGAAACGATCTTTTTTTACATCTGCTCCAGGATGAACTGCCTGAATTAAATTTTCAATTTCAGTATATAAAGCGTCATACTTTGTAAGGTATGGGCTGGGAGGCATAGCGAATTGTTCATCCAGCCAAGCGTCGATACCGACTTGGGTTACATACTCGATTTCTTCGTAACTGGCTCCCATACTGGCTTGCCCTAAAAATCGGGAAGCTCCTTTCAGATCTGGAAGATAGCCTGTTCCATTTAGCGTATGAATGGCTTCATCCATTCCTTGTTCGGGGCTGGAACTGATGGTGACTCCCACATCATTACCTGTGCCGAAATGATTATCATAGACTTGGGAATGGAGGGAAGAAAAGGATAAACAAACTATAAAGCACATCAGGGTTTGTGCCTTCAATTCTATTCTTTTCATAAGACGATTTTGTAAATTCTATTCTAAATTTGATTTTGTATCAAGGGGTTTTGATTCAATTAGGCAAATGAAAAGTACAAAAAACTCTGCCAATAAACTGAAACTATCCACTTCCGATTCATTTTTGGCGTACATGGATATTTTGATATTTCATTTTAACAAAAAATGGGAACCTGTTAAACAGGTTCCCATCATAAATTCAATTAATTACAAGAAAAATAATTTCTAGTTCATCAGTGTAACATCTCCTTTGAAGACTTTCTTCGTTCCATCTGTAAATGTAACTTCTGCATAGTAAACGAATACCGCAGGGTTCATTCTCTTTCCTCTGAATGTTCCATCCCAACCAATATCGATATTATTTGGTATGAAAGGAGAATCTGCTTCGTAAACTTTTTCACCCCATCTATCGAATACTTGGAATTTCGTCACCATTTCAACACCTGTACCTCCATATACCGTAAAGATATCGTTAAATCCATCTTCATTCGGCGAGAATACATTAGGTATGTACACATTCTCTTGGTTTTCAACCCGAATCAATGCTTCTGCTGTTGCAAAACAACCATTGTTATCCGCTACCATTAATTCGTATAAGGTAGTTTCCAATGGTGTTGCGAACGGATCCAAGCAATCTGTACAACCCAACCAGGTTTCCGGTGTCCATGTCAATGTATCTATCAATACAGCAGGATTCACAAACCCTTGTAGTTCTATACTATCACCCAATTGGATTAGAGTATCTGTTGGGAATAATGAAACAGTAACTTCTGGTGGTTGAGTAATCAAGATTTCTTCTTGGAACACACAACCATTCATATCTTGAACATAGACCGTATCCAAACCTGCACCTACTTCAATCAGCATGGTATCAGGAATGAAGATATCTCCCAATGAGAAGCTATAATCCGTTATCGTATCTGCCGTACCACCAGATACCGATTCTATGGTAATAGTACCATCTGTATCACCATAACATGTAGGCTCGGTATAACTCAAAGTCATTTCTACTGGTGTAGGTTCTGCCAATGTAATTTCAGCAATTTCGATACAGCCATTCGCATCTGTAATGGTAACGGTATGAGTACCTGTACACATTGTAGAAGTAGATGTCTCGCCTAAGTCCCCATTACTCCATTGATAGGTGTAAGGTGCATCTCCTCCAGAGACTTGTACAGTTGCATCTCCATCACAGAATTGGTAACATGAAGGATCAGTTCCAAAAATCGCATCAACAACCAGTGTTGAGATTTGATCGATTTGAATGGTCTGTGTTCCGATACATCCTGTAATATCTGTTACCTCCACAGTATAGATTCCAGTCGCCAAATTGGTTGGATTTTGTGAATTACTTACCGTAACAGCAGCACTATTGATCCAATTATAAATCAATGGAGGGTTACCTCCCGATACTGAAATGGTTGCCGTACCATCAGCAGCCGAACAATTGGCCGGTGTTGTTGCTACTTCTGTTACAATGATTTGTGTACCCTCATTCAAGACATAATTACCATTGGCAGTACAACCATTGGCATCTGTTACTGTTAGTCCATAAGAACCCGCACTTAAACCAGTTGGTGAACTTGTATTCTGCCCAGCAGCATCAGTACCTGGTGTCCATTGATAAATATATCCTCCTGTACCTCCAGCTACATTGATATCCAATGAACCATTAGAACCACCAAAGCAATCCGGATCCATACTTCCTATCTGAGTTAGGATAATGGCTGTAGGTTCCGTGATGTCAATACCTGTAAGAACAAATTCACACAGAGTAGCATCAACAACTGTTACACTATAAGAACCTGCTGGAACATTCGTCACAACATCACCATTCATACCCGGTTCACTCCAGTTATAAGTATAAGGAGGATTCCCTCCTGTTGCTGTTACTGAAATGGCTCCTGAAGCATCTCCATTACAGTTTACATCAATTACAGCAGCTGAAGCATCCAAATCAAATATACTCGTGATGTCTACTGAAGTAGTGGATTCGCAATTGTTAGAATCGATAACCGTCACTACATAAGTGCCTGCGCTCACACCCGTTAATACTGGTCCAAGAGTGATAGGAGTTGTACTCCATTGATAGTTGTAAGGAGGAGTACCTCCACTACCTGTTGCTGTCGCTTCACCATTTGGAGGTGTACATGTCGTTTGTTCATTGGTCATAACTGCTGTTACCGATACAGGTCCTGGTTCTCCTACAACACCAGACAATGTTGCTTCACATCCAGTTGCATCTGTTACTGTTACCGTATATGTACCTGCTGTTAATCCATTTGCTGTTGCTGTCTGAGATGGAACGGGTTGGTTACTCCATAAGTAGGAGAATCCTCCTCCTCCACCAGAAGCTGAAACAGTCAATGAACCATCTGAGCCACCATTACATGATGCATCATCTACATTCGTCATTGTCAATACAATCGGAGGTAAGATATCAACGAATATTTCTATCTCTGCTTGACAGTTGTTATCATCAATCACGGTTACAGTATATGTACCTGTAGATAATCCAGTTGCTGTTGGAATACTACCTGGTGAACCTGCGTTCGCACTCCATTGGTAGGTATAAGCTCCTGCCACTGTTCCTCCAGATGGAATTACGGTTGCCGTTCCTGACATTCCACCCGGACACAATTCTGGTGTAGATGTTTCTGTCAAGTTGATAGCATCAGCCTCACCAATAGTTTGGCTGTATGTTTCTGTACAACCATTGCCATCTGTAACGGTAAGCGTATATGTACCGGCAGGGATACCTGAAACCATATCTTCCTGTCCAGCAGGAACACCTGCTGACCAAGTATAGGTATAGTTTCCATCACCACCCGCTACAGAAACGGTTATCGTACCATCTGAACCTCCACTACAAGTGGCATCTGTTGTTCCTATTTCTGTTATAGAAACTGGATCCAATTCAGTTACTTCAATTTGTGTCTCATCCGTACAACCATTAATATCTGTTACAATAACGGTATAGGAACCTGGAGCAGAAACAGTAGCAGTAGAACCAACACCCAAACTTGCAGGTATCCATTCGTAAGTCAATGCACCTTGTCCTGTAGATGTGCCGGCATCTAAATCGGCACTTGTATTATTACAGTGTAATATGGCATCGTTAGATATTAATGTAGCAACGGGAGGTGTAAGATTTTCTGTAATCTCTATTTCTGCCGTAGCCGTACAACCATTATCATCATCTGTGATGGTTACTGTATATGTTCCAATAGCACATACATTTATCATATCTGTAGTTGAACCTTCAGACCATTCATAAGCCAAGTTTCCTTGTCCCATAGATCCAGAGGCATCTAAATCTATACAAGTAATATCACAAGTCAATACATCCGTCAATACCGAAATATCAGCAATAGGTGGTGTAAAGTCTTCTGTTATTTCTATTTCTGCCGTAGCCGTACAACCATTATCACTATCGGTAATCGTTACGGTATAGGTTCCGATTGCACATACATTCAATATAGGATCTGTCGAACCATCAATCCATTCATAAGATATCACACCCTGACCGGTAGAACTAGAAGCATCCAAATCTATACAATCCACATTACAATTCAATTCAGTCGTAATAGATGAAATATTGGCAATGGGTTCTGTAATATCCTCCGTTATTATTATGGTTTCTGAAGCTGTACAACCATTGTCATCATCTGTAACCGTAACAGTATATGTACCGATATCACAGATATTCAAGACAGGATCAGTCGTAAAGCCATCCGACCATTCATAAGACAAGTTTCCTTGTCCTGTAGAAAGGCTGGCATCGAGATCCATGCAATCTATCGCACAATTCAATTCAAGTTCAGAAGGTGTTATAACTGCTACTGGAGGAGTTATATCCTCTGTAATCTCTATTGAGCCAGTAGCAGTACATCCAGTCGCATCATCAGTAACCGTAACCGTATAAATACCAATGGCACAAACATTCAAGACATCTCCGGTGTTGCCTGCTCCCCAATCATAAGTTAGAACGCCTTGCCCAGTAGAACTGGAAGCATCCAAATCGACACATGTAATGTCACAAGTCAATTCAGGGTTTGAAGGTGTAATCAAAACTGTTGGAGGTAAGACATCCTGAGTAATAATTATTTCAGCAGATGCTGTACAACCATTATCACTATCTGTTACTGTTACAGTATATGTATCTGCAATACAAACATTCAGGACTGGATTGGATGAACCATCAGACCAATCATAACTTAATACTCCCTGTCCAGTTGATATACTCGCATCTAAATCAACACAATTATCAACACATGTAAGAACTGTGGTCAATGATGTTATATCAGCAACTGGAGGAACAAAATCTTCCGTAATCTCTATACTAGCTGTTGCAGTACAACCATTATCGTCGTCTGTAACAGTAACAGTAAATGTCCCTATAGCACATATATTAAGAATGTCACTTGTAGAGCCATCTGACCATGCATATGTCAAATTACCTTGCCCCATTGAGATTGTAGCATCTAAATCAATACAAGCAACATTACAATTCAACTCGGTAGTTGAAGCAGAAATCAATGCAGTTGGAACAGCAAAATCTTCCGTTATCGTGATACTACCTGTAGCCGTACAACCATTATCATCATCTGTAATAGTTATTGTATAGGTTCCGATAGCACATACATTTAGTATACCTCCTGTATTACCATTACCCCAATCGTAAGTAATATTTCCTTGTCCCGCTGATGTAGTAGCATCTAAATCTATACATGCAGTATTACAATTCAATTCTGTAGTTATTGATGTTATATTAACTACTGGAGGTGTAACATCTTCTGTAATGGCAATGCTTTCAGTTGCCGTACAACCCGTAGCATCATCTGTAATGGTAACAGTATAGGTTCCTGTTGCACATACGTTCAACATAGGATCTGTAATTCCTCCACCCCAATCGTAGGTTATATTACCTTGACCAATAGATGTAGATGCATCCAAATCTATACAAGTCGTTGCACATGTCAATTCTGTCGTCAATGATGTAATTATTGCTGTAGGAGGACTTACATCTTCCGTGACTTCAAATTCTGCCGTTGAAGTACATCCGTTATAATCATCCGAGATGGTTACCGTATATGTACCTATAGCACATACATTAAGGGTACCACCGGTATTACCTCCACCCCAATCGTAAGTAATCGTGCCTTGACCAGTTGATCCTGTTGCATCTAAATCGGTACAAGTTTCACTACATGTCAATACTGCTGGGTTAGCTGTAATCGTAGCCGTTGGAGGTGTTAAATCCTCAGAAACAATAAATGTTCCTATCGCTGTACATCCTACCTCATCAGTAGCCGTAACATTGTAAGTTCCCGGCACATTTACTGTACCCATATTACCCGAAACAGTTACTCCAGAACTCCAAGATAATGTTGATGTTCCTTGACCACCCGTTACCGTTGCAGTCATCGTAATATCAGAAACTACACAATTCAACTCATCCTGAGGCGCTGTAATATCTACTGATGGAATACCCGGAGATTGAGTTAAGGTAATTGTACTCGATGCCGTACAGC
Source organism: Saprospiraceae bacterium (assembly GCA_020629255.1). Lineage (GTDB taxonomy): Bacteria > Bacteroidota > Bacteroidia > Chitinophagales > Saprospiraceae > JAHDCE01. Next base: position 32,448 of record JAHDDR010000019.1, read on the forward strand.
CATTGCTCTCATCAGTAACCGTGACAGTATATGTACCTGCAGTTGTTACATTCACTATATCTGTTTGGGCGTTGATTGGATCCCAATCCCAGGAGAATGGTCCAGTCCCCGTAACATCGGTAGCATCTAATGTTATATTTTGAACATTACAAGAGAATATTGTATTGTCTGATGTAATATTCACGGTTGGAGCAGTATAATCTTCTGTTATGGTAACTTGCGTTACTGCTGTACAACCATTATCTGAATCTGTTACAGTAACCGTATACGTTCCGATTGCACTTACCGTACCCTCTTCTCCTGTAGCATTCGGAACCACCCCTGCACTCCAATTATAACTTGGCGTTCCTTGAACAGTTGAAGTAGAAGCATCCAAAGTAATATCGGTTGTTGCACAATCCAATACTAAAGCAGAAGGAACAATAATAGCAGTAGGAATATTGGAATCTTGTCCCACAACTACACTTGCCGTTGAAGTACAACCATTGTCTTCATCTGTTACTGTTACAGTATATGTTCCGATTGCAGTTACTGTACCCATATCTCCAGCAGGTACTACACCAGCACTCCAATCATAACTTGGTGTACCTGATACAATAGAGCCAGATGCATCCAATATTATGGTTGTTACCGTACAAGATAATAATGGATCTGACAATGTAAGATCTGCCGTAGGTGGATTATCCTCTTGTCCGATTGAAATCGTACTGGCTGCTGTACAACCATTCAATTCATCTGTAATCGTAACAGTATATGTACCGGATGAACTAACAGTCACTACATCTTCGGTTCCTACGACTCCCGGACTCCAATTATAATCAACTGTACCTTGTGCCGTTGGTGCTGCTGTTAATGTGACTGAATTTACAGTACAAGTAATATTTGGCTCTGAAGATGTTAAACCAACACTTGGATTAGTATCATTCAATCCAATAGTAACTGTAGCAGTTCCTTCACAACCATTCACATCATCAGTAACAGTAACCGTATAAGTGCCTGCAGCAGATACAGAACCCGTATTGCTTCCGGTTGGTACTACACCTGTACTCCATGTATATGTAGAATTAGCTCCTTGTAGTGTTGCATCAGCCGTTAATGTTACATTCAGTATTGTACATGTCAGGTCTGGTTCTGAAGAAGACAATGTTACGGCTGGTTCTGTATCATTCAATCCAATCACTACATTAGTAACGGCCGTACATCCATTATCCAAATCAGATACAGTAACTGTGTAGGTACCTGGAGCGGCAACTGTACCCATATCTCCTGCTGGTACTACACCGGCACTCCATGTATAATCAGCTGTCCCCTGCACTATAGAACCACTTGCATCTAATGTAATGGAAGTGATATCACAAGTAATATCTTGAGCAGAAGCTATTAAATTAGCTGTGGGTATATTCGAATCTTGTTGGATATCAATATTTGCAGTTGAAGTACATCCATTAGAGCCATCTGTAACTGTAACGGTATAAGCTCCAGCATTTGAGATTGTTACTATACCATCTGTTGCAGTCAATATTACACCTGAACTCCAATCATAGGAAGCAGCACCTACTGTTATAGATGCTGTTGCGTCCAGATCCATAGTGGGTTGATCACATGTCAATATTGGCGAATCACTAGTCAATGATGCTGTTGGAGCTGTCGTATCTTCTCCGATAACGACCGATGCCGTATTCTCACAACCGTTGTCATCATCCGTTACAGTAACCGTATAAGTACCAGCAGCAGCCACCGTCGCAGATGTTCCGTCCACGCTTGGAACGGCACCGGCACTCCAGGTATAAGCCGCAGTCCCTTGTACGGATACGGTCGCACTTAGTGTAATATCCGTAATCGCACAGGTAATATCGGGATCCGAAGAACTCAACGTAACTCCCGGCAATTGCATATCTTCCGTAATCACAATTTCAGCCGTTCCCGTACATCCATTATCGTCATCCGTCACTGTCACCGTATAGGTATCCGCAACCGTAATCGTAATATTGGCACCACTTTCAGCACCCACATTCGAACTCCAGGCATAGGTCGGATTCGTACCAACAGCCGTTGAAGTGACAGCCAATGTCATACTCTGATCCGTACACGTCAGTTCGGATAAGGATGGTGTGATTGTAACTACCGGTGCTGTATCATCCAATGTTAATGTAACGGAAGTTTCTGCCGTACATCCATTGTCCGTATCCGTAATCGTTACCGTATAGGTACCTTCACTAGATATCGAAACAATGCCATCTGATACAGGTGTTGTTCCAGAACTCCAGGCATACGAAATCGTTCCTACCACTGTCGAACCGGTCGCATCCAGGTTCATCGTTGTGATATCACAAGTGAACTCACTTTCCGTGGGTACGATACTTGCCGTAGGCACATTCGAATCCTGTAATATTTCCAAGCTCGCCGTTGAGGTACAACCATTGCTTCCATCCGTTACCGTTACTGTATAGAACCCGGCATTTGCAATTGTCACTATGCCGTCCGTTGTCGTGGGTACAGTACCCGGACTCCAAGCATAAGTAGCCGTTCCTGCAGTGATGGATGCCGTAGCATCCAAATCTACTCCTAGTGTCGTACAAGTCAAAATATTCGTTGAACTCGTCAACATAGCTGTCGGATCCGCAGTATCTTCTCCGATAACGACCGATGCCGTATTCTCACAACCGTTGTCATCATCCGTTACAGTAACCGTATAAGTACCAGCAGCAGCCACCGTCGCAGATGTTCCGTCCACGCTTGGAACGGCACCGGCACTCCAGGTATAAGCCGCAGTCCCTTGTACGGATACGGTCGCACTTAGTGTAATATCCGTAATCGCACAGGTAATATCGGGATCCGAAGAACTCAACGTAACTCCCGGCAATTGCATATCTTCCGTAATCACAATTTCAGCCGTTCCCGTACATCCATTATCGTCATCCGTCACTGTCACCGTATAGGTATCCGCAACCGTAATCGTAATATTGGCACCACTTTCAGCACCCACATTCGAACTCCAGGCATAGGTCGGATTCGTACCAACAGCCGTTGAAGTGACAGCCAATGTCATACTCTGATCCGTACACGTCAGTTCGGATAAGGATGGTGTGATTGTAACTACTGGTTCTGCATCATCTAAAGTGATTCCTATGGTTGTTTCTGCTGTACAACCATTATCACTATCCGTAATTGTTACAGTATATGATCCATCAGCAGTAATTGAAACTATTCCATCAGATACAGGCACTGTTCCAAGGCTCCATTGATAAGTCAAAGTTCCTGTTCCCGTTGAGCCTGTAGCATTCAACTCCATTGAACTTATATTACAATTAAATTCTGCTTCTGAAGGTTGGATATCTGCAATAGGTATAGAGTTATCTTGAGTAATTGTAATAGTTGCTGTTGCTTCACAACCATTATCATCATCTGTAACGGTAACCGTATAAGTACCAATTCCTGAAATTGTTCCTGTGTTCAAACTTGTTGGAGTAACTCCTGAAGACCAATTATATATTGCTGTTCCTTGAACAGTGGATCCAGCAGTTAATTCTATACTATTCGATGTACAAGTCAAAACAGTAGAAGGTGCATTTAATGTTGCCGTTGGAAGAGCAAGATCCTCTCCTAATGTTACTGATCCCGTAGATTCGCAACCAGTAGCATCATTTGTTACTGTTACCGTATATGTTCCAGCTGTAGATACTGTACCTGTAGCTCCTGTTCCCGTTACTCCAGCGCTCCAAGTATAAGTTGCTGTGGTTGTAATATCATCTGAAGCCTCTAATGTAACAATAGGATTATCACAATTTATTTCAGTTTCACCATTTGATGTAGCTAAGGTTACTGTTGGGAATGGATATACTAAAATAGTTTGTGTAACTGTCGTACTATTTCCACAACCATCATCCGCAGTCCATGTTCTTTCAATTTCTTGCGGATCCACTCCTCCTATAATAATATCTACTCCCATCTCCATTCCAGTACCTCCACAGACATCAGTCCAATTTAAAGAAACATTTGGAGGTAAATTACCTTCACAAACTGAAACATCTCCTGGTTCTGGGTCGAATACCGGTGCTTGGGTATCTTCTATTGTAATCACCTGCGTAGCCGTCGTCGTATTGTTGTTACAGTCCGTAACCGTCCACGTTCGGATGATATCTCCCAAGCCGCAGGCGTCCAAACCGCTGTTGTCATCTATCGGCAACCCGGTCGTCGTAACCGTCGCATCGCAGGCATCGCTCGCAGCCAAAGCCGCAGCCGCCGGTAACGTACCGCCGCACTCCACACTCGTAGCGCCCGGTATAGGATCGTCTATCGTAGGGGCCGTCGTATCCGTAATCGTGATAACCTGCGTAGCCGTCGTCGTATTGTTGTTACAGTCCGTAACCGTCCACGTTCGGACGATGTCGCCCAAACCGCAGGCGTCCAGACCGCTGCTGTCGTCTATCGGTAATCCCGTCGCTGTGATTCCAGTATCGCAGGCATCGCTCGCAGCCAAGGCCGCTCCCGCAGGAACCGTACCGCCACATTCCACACTCGTAGCACCCGGTACAGGATCGTCTATCGTAGGGGCCGTCGTATCCGTAATCGTGATAACCTGCG
>JAHDDR010000020.1 GCA_020629255.1 Saprospiraceae bacterium
CCAAATTCCAAGGCATTTCTTTCAAATTGGCCGATATGCGTACAAAAATCGAAGCGGCAGAACTCCTTACCCGTAATGCGGGTCGTTTAAAAGACGAACACAAACCCGTTACACTTGAAGGAGCCATGGCAAAATACTATGCTTCCGAAGCCTGTGTCGAAATCAGTACCGATGCGATCCAGATTCATGGTGGTTATGGGTACACCAAAGATTTTCCCGTAGAAAAATTCTTCCGAGATTCTAAACTTTGTACCATTGGTGAGGGAACATCCGAAATCCAAAAATTAGTGATTTCTAGAAATATTCTAGGAAAATTATAAAACATCCATTCTTTTCTCATGGATAAAAGCTTCCCATACAAGGGAAGCTTTTTTTAGTTGCTCCCTGAACTTCATCCCCAAAAAATATGTTTTCCCTTTAGTCTTTGTATCTTTATGATCAACGAATAAATCCTTGTTATTTTAAATCATTCCTAAAGGAATCCATGAGTAATTTTATCGTATCGGCCAGAAAATACAGACCGCTGCAATTTGATGATGTAGTAGGACAGCAACACGTATCCCAAACCTTGAAGAATGCCCTCAAGAACGATCATCTTGCTCATGCTTTTCTTTTCTGTGGTCCTCGTGGAGTAGGAAAAACCACTTGTGCCCGTATCCTCGCCAAAGTTTTGAATTGTCAAAATCTGACGGAGAACCACGAGCCTTGTAACACTTGCTCTAGTTGTGAATCATTTAACAACAATGCCTCCTTCAATATTACCGAGTTGGATGCTGCATCCAACAATAGTGTAGAACACATTCGTGCATTAATCGAACAAGTGCGGTTCCAACCTCAACAAGGGAAGTATAAGATTTTCATTATTGATGAGGTTCACATGCTATCGCAACAAGCCTTCAACGCTTTTTTGAAGACCTTGGAAGAGCCGCCTTCTTACGCTATTTTTATCCTAGCAACTACAGAAAAGCACAAAATTATCCCAACCATCCTTTCCCGTTGTCAGATATTCGATTTCAAGCGTATCCAAATTCAGGATATGATGAATCATCTACAAGGGATTTGTGATAAGGAAAACATCAACGCCGAACCCGATGCGCTCCACATCATCGCCCAAAAGGCCGATGGAGCTTTAAGGGATGCTCTATCTATTTTTGATAGGATTGTCAGTTTTTCAGGTAATAAAATCACTTACCAAGATGTCATTACAAATTTGAATGTCTTGGATTATGATTATTATTTCAAAGTTGTAGAATCCTTTCTGACTTCCGATATTTCAAAAGTGCTTCTTACTTTCGATGATATACTAAAAAAAGGCTTCGATGCCGAAATTTTCATCAATGGATTGGCGGAGCATATCCGTAATTTATTGGTTTGTAAAAATAAAACCACCCTGCAACTTCTTGAAGGAGGAGAAAAATTGGTAGAAAAATACAAGCAACAAGCCCAGTTATCCCCCTCGGATCTCTTACTTACCGCCTTATCCATTTGCAATCAATGTGATGTTGATTTTAAGATGGCTCGGAACAAACGGCTGCATGTAGAAATGGCATTATTGAAAATGTGCCATATCCAACAAGAAATCAAAGCCTACCAAGAAGGAAGCCCCATATTAGAAAAAAAAAATCCTGACCTAACCTCCACCAAAGAATATGTCCAGCAAAATACAACGTCTAAAGTAGAGGAAAAGAAAAAAACGATTCCTTCAAAACCAAAAAGCAATGCCAAATTTGTTCCTCCTTCTCGATTGATATCGCCTAAGATCACTTCCCTCAAATCCATTGAAGAAGAAGTTGAGGCTGAAGCCAAAGAAGACACTTTGAATAATGCCCCTCCTTCCTTGGAATCTGTTCGTGAGATTTGGCTCAAGTATGCAGAACAAGTACAATCTCCTTCCAATAGAACCGCTATCAAAAATGCCGTATTGGATATGGAAGAAAACATGTTGGTGGTTTCTGTTGGTACTAGTATCTCCGAAAATAACATCCGACAAGAAAATCGCTTACCTGAATTCATCCGCAAGGAGTGTAGATTCCCTGCCTTGATGATGAAATTCCAAGTCAATCCTGATTTGGCTCCTAAAAATGAAAAGATAGAGGTAAAAAGACCTGTTTCTAAAAAGGAAATCTGGCAAGCTATGGTCGAACAAAATCCTTTGGTCGACAAGCTCAGAGAAACATTGGATTTAAAACCAGACGCCTAATTTTTGCATTTTTCGCAAATTTATTTTTCAATTTTGGTATTTTACGCAAACATGCAAGCCTCAACTTGCATATATTGCCATGAATTAATGTTTCATCCGAAAAAAATTGACTCATGGATACATTTAATCAAAAAATACTATTTGAGCAGGTAGAGGAAAAATTACCTGTCCATACATCCTTAGTACATGAATTATCCGAAATGTTGGATGTCAGTACAGATAGTGCCTATCGCAGAATCAGGGGACAAACAAAAGTAAGCTTGGAAGAAGCGGTAGTTATTGCCCGAAAATTTTCTTTGAGTCTAGATGCGATGTTCCATCACACCAAAAACAGCTTTCCTTTTACTTACAAGGGTGTTAATTATAATATCAAAGACCTAGAATCTTATTACAGGGGCATTCTCATGGAATTTGATAAAGCAGATTCTTTTGACCAAAGCAAAATCTTTTATGCTACAAAAGATGTTCCTATGTTCCACATTTTCAATTTTCCGGAAGTGGCAGCATTACGATTGTTCTTTTGGAAAAAAACCATCTATGATTTGGAGGAATATAAAAGCAAAACATTTTCATTAGATGAGGTTGTCGAGAATCCTATCATTAATATAGGAAAACAAATGACAGCCAAATACAGTAAGATCCCTTCAGTAGAAATTTGGTCGGATGAGGTGATTATGAGCACGGTCAATCCTATTCTTTATTATTATGAATCAGGAGTCATTGAAAAAAGAAGTGTTGCTTTATTGCTCCTAGATAAGATTGATGAATTTTTGATCCATATTCGAAAACAAGCGGAAGTAGGTGGCAAATTCAAACCGGGACAAGAAACTCTGCTCCACCCAGGCAATTTTGAGATGTATTATAATGAAGTGACCTTAACCAACAATACCATAGTATTAGAAACGGGAGGCAAAAGACATGCCTACCTCGTTCAGAGTGCTGTAGATTATTTATTTACAGATAATGATATTTTCTGTGATCGCACTGTATCCTGGATAGAACATTTAACTCGGAAATCCGTGAACATTAGTAATCAAGCAGAAAAATTCCGACAAAAATTCTTTACCCAAATGCATCGACAAGTAGACAGGGTGAGAGATCGGATTAGATAGGGATAAGCATAAAAAAACAGGAACTACGAAATCGTAGCCCCTGTATAACCCCAAAAAACCAAATGAAAAACAATCAAACTTTCTCCCAAAAAAGGGAGATAATATCTTTGTGTATATCTTTTAGACTAAATAGTTATCAAAAAGTCACTAATAAAACCTTTATCCATTCCCTTCAATTCCTTTACTTTTTTTTTCTTTGTTGGTTTTATTTTTAACAACTCCTCCTTAGGATGTTTTTGTTTAGTTTTAGCTTTGTTTCCCAAGTTGTATGTGTTAGTTTTCGATTTTAAGACGGATACTTTGAGAAAGGTCACTCTTTTTTTTAAAAAAATTTATTTTTTGAGTAAATCCTTTTCCAAAACTATTGCTTTAAGAACAAATTAAGGTAATAATTTCCTAAAACGCAAACTAATAACGCAACAGTTTAGTTAATATCCCGTCACATTAACATTTTTTTCTAGTATTTGTGTGATTTTCCAAATAGAAGCAATACATTTCATGAATTATGGCAAAAGTTAAAAAAGTTTTTATTTGTTCCAATTGCGGAGAAAACTCCCCTAAATGGGCTGGAAAATGTACAGCTTGTGGAGAATGGGACACCTTTCAAGAAGAAATCATCGCTAAAAGCGATAATCGGGAAGAGAAAAAGAAAATATATCGGGGAACAGCAAAAAAAAGAGATGCTGTAAAACCAGTTATCCTGCCCAATATCCAAGCCGGCAATACGCAACGCATCGTAACCCCCGATGAAGAATTGAACCGGGTGCTGGGAGGAGGTATTGTAAATGGTTCCATCATTCTTATAGGAGGGCAACCGGGGATAGGGAAATCCACCTTATTATTGCAACTCGCCATCAATTTACCCATATGTATATTATATGTATCAGGAGAAGAAAGTGAAGAACAAATCAAAATGAGGGCAGATAGAGTTGGTTCTCCAGCATCAGAATGTTACATCCTAACAGAAACGGGGGTCGATAAAATATTAGGGCATGCCGATAAAATCGAACCCGACCTCATCATCATAGACTCTATACAAACCCTTACCTCTCCATTCATAGAATCTGCACCCGGTAGTATTTCACAAGTCAGGGAATGTGGCAACGAGTTGCAGCGATATGCGAAAGAAACAAACATTCCTATTTTTATGATTGGACACATCAATAAAGACGGTGCTATTGCCGGTCCTAAACTTTTGGAACATTTAGTGGATGTAGTCCTGCAATTTGAAGGCGATCGGAATTATACGTATAGAATATTGCGAACCGTAAAAAACCGTTTCGGTTCTACCAACGAATTGGGCATCTACGAAATGCAGGCTGATGGTTTACGAGAAGTTCCCAACCCTTCCGAAATTCTTTTATCGCACCACGAAGAAATATTAAGTGGTTCCTCTATTGCCGCTACACTGGAAGGACTCCGTCCCATGCTCATCGAAACCCAAGCTTTGGTCAGTACCGCCGTTTATGGTACGCCTCAACGTTCCTCTACCGGTTTTGATTTGCGGAGGCTCAGCATGTTGTTAGCTGTTTTGGAAAAAAGATGTGGCATCCATTTTGGAGCGAACGATGTTTTCCTCAACATTGTGGGAGGTATTAAATCGGATGATCCCGCCTTGGATCTCGCCATCGTTGCCGCCTTGATTTCTTCCTTGGAAGACGTTGCCATTCCTAGCAATGTATGTTTTGCCGGGGAGGTGGGTCTTTCCGGAGAGATACGGGCTGTAAATCGAGTAGAAAAAAGAATTCAGGAAGCCGATCGACTAGGTTTCGAACAAATTTTCATATCCAGATACAATACAAAAGGCTTGGATGAAAACCAATACAACATACAAATCAATACGATTGGCAAAGTGGATGAATTATTTGAGGCCTTATTCCAATAAAAAATTAATTTTGAGGTTTTTATTACGAGCCTTTTATTTGTAATTAGATGAAGCATCTTTTTTGGCAATATTTATTTCCTTCGGGTCTGATACTCGCTTTGTTGTATTATTCTTGTGCCAATCCCGTTCCACCAACGGGAGGAGCCAAGGACACTACTCCCCCTAAAATCGATTCTTTAAAATCGACACCAAACCTCTCAACCCATTTCAAGGAGAAAACCATTAAGTTGACCTTTGATGAATGGGTTACTTTAACGGATGCTTTTAATCAAGTCGTGGTTTCTCCTCCTTTGGAAAAACGACCGAATATTGAAATGAAAGGTAAAACTTTAGTTTTTGAATTCGACAAGGAAGAAAAACTCAAAGAAAACACCACGTATATCATTAATTTTGGAAATTCCATTAAAGATTTACGGGAAGGGAATATTCCTCCTAATTTAAAATTTATTTTTTCTACCGGTCCGGCTATCGATTCTTTAGAAGCCAAAGGACTAGTTGTCGATTTGGAAACCGGTAAGGCAGAAAAAGATGTTTTGGTGATGTTTTACGAAGACACTTCCGACAGTATCGTGAGGAAAGAAAAGCCTTATTATTTTGCAAAAACAAACGACAAAGGAGCTTTTAATGTTGAATATATGAAAGCCGGTCAATACAAGGTTTTTGCTTTGGTCGATAATAATTTTAATTATCTTTTTGATTTGCCCAATGAAAAAATCGGCTTCATGGATTCTCTTGTCACCTTGACCGATTCCACTACACTTTCCTTGAATTTTAAAATGTTCGAAGAAGAACAAACCCTTATCATTACGGATGAAATTACAAGAAAAAGGGGGTTCGCCAAATTGGCATTCAATAAAGAAATCAACGATCTCGACGTTCGACTTTCAGACAGTTTTTCGGACGACGCATTTTATGAATTATCAAAAGACAGTTTGTTTATTTGGTATTCTGATGTAGATACGTCTTTGGTTATGAATATTTTCATTTCGTTGCCTAGAGAAAATTTCTTGGATACCGTTTCTTTCAAAATGCCTCAAAAAGAAAATAAAATAGGTTTGGCTTATCAAGGACCCAAAAGTTTTACTCTTTCTCCTTTGGATACTTTATTTTTTGAATTTTCTACGCCCATCCAAAATATTGATACTTCTAAAATAAAAATCACATTAGATTCCCTGCCCTACGCTCAAAATATTAATTTTTCTGTTGCCGATAATCCTAGAAAATTAAAAATAGAGTGGCCTCGGGAAAAACCTCAAAAATATGCATTTGAATTACAACCCGGTGCCATCACCAATATGTATGAAAAATCTTTTACTGATACCATAAATTTACAAGTTACCGATGCTGACATTTCAGAATTCGGCGACTTGAACCTAAAAGTTATTTTCCCTGATTCATCGATGTCATATATTTACCGTTTGACAGACTCTAGAGAGAAAATATTAGATGAATCCCTTATTGCAAACGACACTCTTTTTCAGAAAGAATACAAAACACTAACACCTGGAAAGTACATAGTGTACGTTATAGAAGACAGCAATGCCAATGGACGAAGGGACTCGGGTAATTATGAAGAAAAAAGACAACCCGAAAGAATTTTCAAGAAGAACCTGGAAGACCTACGTAAAAACTGGGAACTGGAAGCGGATGTAAAGGTTAAATTTTAAAACAAAACTGCCCGAAGTCTTGGACTTCGGGCAGTTGATTCGTTTAGCTATAACAGCTAGTACTTTACCGCATTAAAACCATTTTTTGTGCGGACATGATTTCTTTTCCGTCTTGTAGAATTCTGGCAAAATAAACGCCATTGACCAAGGAGGATGGAATATTGACTTCACAATTTCCTTGACAAGATTGTTCCCATATTTTCTTTCCGGTCATATCGGTTAATTCCAAATCATAGATACCTTCTACGGCTTGGTTTTTCATCTCAACAAAGAATTTATCTTCCTCCATGGGATTGGGATATAAGGTAATGGATTTATCCGCTTCCAATTCATAAACAGGGTTGGGTGTTCCCCCACAAGCAGAATGGTCCAAATGTCCTACTTCGCCGTTTGCTTCCAGATTTTCATCACCCGGTTCAGTAAATAGATAGGTGTAGAAAAAGAGCATCATTTCATCTTCGGTATCTTCGCCTAAATAGACTAGATTCGGAATTGATGGTACATTCGGATTATCATCCGGATTATTTACATAACGGGCATAGCCGTGTAACTCTGTTCCTTCAGGAAGTAAAATCGGCTCCGGATAATAATACATACCTTGCCAATTGAAATCCCAATTCGGAATTTCCACCATATTGATTTGTTCACCGGAAGGCAAAATGGCATACGACCACATTTTGGTACAAATTAGGTGGGCATGAGGTGCAACCCCCAAGAAGGTACGATCCTGCTCTAGAACATATTTCTCATGAAGGGTCTTCGTTTCATAAGGCAAAATAACAAAAGGCGGGTTTTGCAAATGCTCGATGTGATCCAATGTTTGGTCTTGGAAGACTTCCCGTACACTTGTACCATCCGCAAACTTGATGTTCATCGTAATGAAATCTTGTTGTCCATCACTACCAATGGGATAATGTACCTGCATAACGATATTCGTTCCATCTTCTATTTTGATGCCTGTTCCTTCCGGTAATTTCCAAGGTCGGGAACCGGGCACCCATTCTGCCATCAGAATGTTATCTCCTCCTTCGATACTTCCTCCGCATTCGAAGCCCAAGGATGGATCATTTTGATCTTCAATCACCGGTTCGTTGGTTGTATTTTTATATGCCAAAATATGATGTACCACATTTCGGTTATTCGGATAGACTTCGATTTCACTAATATATTTGTCTTCGCCCCAATTGGTTTGAAAAACGAAGCATTTATATAAATCCGAATTAATGTTCGGTACGGTAAATACATCCGTTGTCATGGTAAGATCCGGATTTTCGATGCCTGCCGACGAGGTAATGACCGGTGGTTCGGGTGCTTGGGTCGGATCTCCTTCGGGTGCCCCTGCATTTACCCAATCTTGAAAGAGTTGGATTTCTTCATCGGTCAGAATATTAGCATTGGCAAATTCACGGTAATCTTGGTTCGGCGGCCAGGGTGGCATGACTTTACTTTCTATTGCCGATTGCATAGAGTATCTATTATTGAAGGCATCTTGATAATTCATCAAATTGAAGGGTCCGATGCCTTGGGCATTGTGGCAAGAACTACAATGTGTATAAATGATACAAGATATATCATCCGCCCAGGTGGGCTGTGCGTAAGTGGCTATACATAATGCACCACATAAAATAAATAATAAAGATTTTTTCATGGAATAAGAATATTCGATTCAGAAAGAATGCCCTAAAGGTAATGAAGCTTTTGGCAAAAACGAAACAGAAAAAATCATGGATAGTTGAATTGACTTATGATTAACTTTTTTTGTGTCATTTTCCAAACAAAAGTTCCCGTTTTCCTCTTTGATAATTCCAGATGGTTATCGCTTTTATTTCTTTCGGATTGAATGTTATCCAGCGGCTGTTTTGAGACAAATATCCTTCTCCATAATACACCTCTCTTTTTTCTTTTTTACCATCTTTATATTCTATGATGATTTGACAATCATCTTTTTTTAGTTTGATGTTTTTTGTCGGATTTTTTTCTTGGGAAAAAATTTTCATTTCATCATCGCAAATACCTGCTAAAATATATTTGCCTTCCTCCCCTATCCATTGCGACAATGCCCTTCCCTCTCCCTTAGATTCGAAACCGGTCTGCACGTAATTTTCAGCTTCAAAACTTCCATTACCATCTCCTTTTAACAACAAACCCGTGAGACCATCTTGTTTTTCATATTGAGGAAGCCAATCCAACGAATTTCCGTGTAATAATATATCCGAATTTCCGTCCATGTTAAAATCATCTACCAACATTCCGTTTATGTTCGATACTTGCGTTGCCATCGGCAATTCTTTTAACTCCATTTTTCCGTTTCCTTTATTTTCCATGTAAACATGAGCAAAAGTATGTGCTTTTATTTCTTGTGCTTTCTCCCAATTTTTATTCCCCAAAATTTCTTGTGTTGTCGTTTTTGCATATTCATTGTATGATTTAAATCGTTCGGCAACAAAGGAATATTCTTTTGCCAAATCCTGAAGGAAATGTATGGGATATTTTTTTTCTTTGTACGTATAAGATAAAATAAAATCGGTTCCTTTTTCTCTGTCAAAATCTCCGTAATAAATTTCTATCGGTTCATTCTTTTTCGGTCGGTAACGCATGTTTAACCCTTGATTTCCTAAGACATAATCAGTATCACCATCTTTATCAAAATCATGAGCGACAATGCTATTCCACCAACCTGTAGTTTTTCCCAAGGAAGGTATATTTTCAATTTGTTTTAAAACACCATTTTTATTTTTAAAAATAGTGATGGGCATCCATTCTCCGACTAGGATTAAATCTTGCCAACCGTCGTTATCATAATCACTCCACAGAGCCGAGGTCACCATCCCAATATTCGATAATTCTTTTCCTTTCTCTTCGGTTACATCTTCAAAACGCCCTTCTTTATTTTCTAATAAATAACTTTTTCCAGGCTGAGGATAATGGTTTCTTTGATATCGTCCTCCAATGAACAAATCCAAATCACCATCCTGATCAAAATCTGATGCTGTGACACATGCACTTAGCGTATTAATCTCGGGTAACATATTTTTTGCTTGACTAAAACCTCCTTTGCCATCATTCAAATATATTTGATCTCCGACGGTATTTTTTTCTATGTTTCCCGCTGTTATATATATATCATTGTCGCCATCATTATCTGCATCGAAAATCAGTGTACCTAATTCTTCTATTTCTTTATTTTGAATTATTTCTCCTTGTGATTCAAAACCGTTATTTGTTTTTTTAAACCATTTTCCTTTTTGTCCTGTCGCTCCACTGATATAAAAATCATCTTGTCCATCTCCATCCAAATCACCTAGGGCAATAGAAGGACCGTTTTTACTATGGAACCGAGGCTTTAATTGGTTTCTTTTAAAATCATCAAATTTATTTTCTTGATGCTCGAATGCATGATTTTCTTCTAATTTTTCAAAGAGTTTATTCTTTTTTTGATTTTTTTTCTCCTTTAAGACAACTCCTTTCTTTTTTACTTCTAGAACCTGATTTGCCTTCACATTTTTTAAGAATTGAATCGTCCCATCCGGCCATTTAATTTTTATTTCATCCATTATTTTTTCTTCGCCTAATCCAAAATGGATAATAAATTCGGAAGAAGATTGATAACTTTTCGTTGAGATTAAATGTTGTTTTTGAAAACCGTTTTTTGTTTTAATTTCTATTTCCGATCCTATAGCATCTTTATTCTGTTCTGTTCCAATCAATTTTAATCGTAAAAAATTATTTTCTTTTTTTCCAGCTGAATTATTTCGGTATAAAAAGGGAGAATTGTTTGTATTATTGACAATGATATCTAAATCACCATCCAAATCAAAATCGGCATAAGATGCTCCATGAGATACGGCACTACTATTAAGCCCCGCTTTTTCAGAAACATCATCAAAGGTCAAATCCCGATTATTCAAAAATAATTTATTGGGGCTTTCGAAATTAATTAAATTTAATTCCCCAATTAAATCATTCACTCCCTCTAGGTTCCCTCTCCTCAAATTATTTTTAATTTTTTGAGTGATTACTCTTTGTCCCCGATCGAACCGGAGGAAATATCCATTCGCTACAAATAAATCTTTCCAACCATCATTATCAACATCTATCATCAATGTGCCCCAACTCCAATCTGTAGAAGCTGTATTTGCCATTCTTGCACACTCTATAAAAGTACCATCCCCATTATTAATATGAAGCGCATTCCGATAATATTGATGGTGATAATTCCCTTGAACCATTTTCCGATATTGAGCCAACATAGGAGCATCATGCGAAAAGGATTTATGTGTAACATGATCTCCATATTCCATTTCTGTTACAAAAACATCCCAAGCCCCATCATTATTGAGGTCATTAATATCAACACCCATTGAGGAAAAACTTTGCTTCGGAAATCGTTCTAAAGATTCATCTTTAAATGTACCATCTTTTTGGTTGATGTATAAATGATCCTGCATGCCCCAATCGTTCGCAACAAATATATCTGTCCAACCATCTCCATTTAAATCAAAGGTTGTAACACTCAATCCGAATCCATGATTATTGATTCCCGCTTCTTTTGATACATTAGTGAAGACACCCTTTCCATCATTTCGATACAGTTGATCACTTTTATTGTTTCCTTGTTCTATTTTTTCATGATTATTGAGTTTATTCCGGTCATTAAAATCAACCGGATGATTTACAACATATACATCCAAATCACCATCCTTGTCTGCATCAAAAAAAGAAGCATGAATAGAAAAACCATCATCATCCAAACCTATTTTTTCTGCTTGTTCTTTAAATTTTAAATTCCCTTGATTAATATAACATTTATTTTTCCTCAATGCTGGTTTTTCCACATTCCACGATTTGGCGACATAAATATCTAGTAAACCGTCATTATTCACATCTACCATAGTCACCCCAGTTGACCACGAACCTTTCGTGTCAACAATATTCGCTTCTTGGGTGATGTCCTCAAATTCCAAGCCTCCTTTATTGAGAAAAAGCTTGTCTTCCCCTTCGTTGCTACAAAAATATACATCTGGTAAACCATCATTATTGACATCCCCAACGGCTAATCCTGCTCCAATATATCTGTAATTATAATTCCAGAATTCACGGGAAAATTCCATATCATTCGAAAAATCCAAACCTGTTGTTTTGGAAGTAAGGATATCAAACATCATATCAGTATTCGTATCCAATTCCCTATCTTTTCCTAGTGGAGGTCTCTCAAACAATATTTTTTCGACACCATTCATCGGTGTCTTTTTTTCGCATGCCATGAATAAGAAGGAAAACAACAATAATAAATAATATTTATTCAAGCTGAAGATATTTGTTGAAAAAATTTATTTCGTCTTTTTTTTAGCAATCACTTCTTAAATTTACATCTAAATTAGAATGATGAAAATAAAATCACTTTTATTTTTTTTATGTCTCCTGGTTATTATTCCTTCGTGTAAGAAAAAAGAGATTCATAATGCCGTATCCAAAACTAGTGCGGAACACCAACCCGACTTCATCATCGAATGGTGGGAATTGATTTATTCGCAAGTAGCCTACCAACGGATTAAGCCTCCAGTAGCTTCGAGGATGTATGCTTATTTGGGCATTTCTATTTATGAAGCCGCTTTGCCAGGCATGCCTTCCTATGTTTCGATGGAAGAACAACTGAAGGATCTAGACGGACTGCCTCGTCCTCATTCACAAGAAGTATATGATTGGCCCACTGTTATTATCCATAGTCTTTATTTGACTTCGGACGAATTGTTTTCCCGATTTGTCCATACCACAGAAAAAGATTTTATTTCCTTGCGGGATAGACAATTAGCTGAGCGAGCATCTAAGGTTTCAAAAGCTGTTTTTGACCGTTCCGAAAAATATGGTAAAGAACTAGCGGATGCTCTTATTGAATGGGTGAAGAAAGATCAGTTTGACGATACCCGTTTTTATACGTTTTACCAATTGCCATCGAGGAACGAACATCCGGAACGTTGGGAACCGACTGAATCAAACACTGATCCTTGTGAACCCTACTGGTCGAGTCTTCGTCCTTTTTTCTTAGCTTCGGGCGAACAATGTGATGTTTCTTTGCCCGTTCCTTTTGATGCTTCTCCTGATTCGGATTTCAGAAGTTATGTGAATGAAATTTTAGAATATGATAGAACGCTGACGGAAGACCAACGAGATATTGCTTTTCATTGGGCTGATGATCCCGGCGAAACGTCTACCCCTCCCGGCCATTGGACTTATATCATGAATTATTCTATTCAACAAGAAGATTTGAATCTAGAAGAAGCGGCTGCCATTTATGCTCTTGTTGGAGTGGGCATTGCGGATGCCTTTATCGCTTCTTGGTATACGAAATATAAAGTGAACCTACTCCGTCCTAAAACCTACATCCAAGAATACATGGATATGCCAGAATGGGAGCCCTTGGTCGAAACACCTCCTTTCCCTGAATTCACTTCTGCCCATTCTGTGGTTTCGACTGTGGCATCGGAATTATTGACGGAAATTTTCGGAGACAATTATTCTTTAATGGATAGCACCCATGTCCAAATTGGTTTGCCTCCTAGAAAAATAAATTCTTTTAGAGAGGCGGCGTACAAAGCTTCGATGTCGAGAGTTTATGGTGGCATACACTATAAGTTCGCTATCGAATCGGGCATTGATCAGGGGCAATGTGTTACTCGACAAATTTTGAAAAAAATTAAACTGAAGGAGAATGGGAGTTTGCAATTCATTCAAAAAAAATAAGGCTATGAAATATTTATTTTTTTTATTTTTCTTTATTGGATTACACCTACCCACTTCCGGTCAAGTTGTATTGCAAGCGTTATTATCCGAAAATCATGAAGGCGTAGTTGAAGATCCACTCAATTATCCCAAACAAATGTTACTGCACCAATGGGTATTTAAAGAAAGGGATGGCGTAAAATCGATGTATAAATTACACCTTTTTAAAAATAGAGATTTATTGTTTTCTTATGATGTTCGAATGAGAAACCTTATCACTGCCTTTTACGTGGAAATACGAATTAAAGATAATAAGGGAAAAATCAAAACCTTATCGGGCATTTACGATAAGGGAGATAAATGGTTACGGGTAAAAATGGCTCCAACAGAAAATTGTGCGAAAGAAAACATGTCTTGGAGTCGAGAAAATAAAATCAAGGATTTTAATCGGATTTTAGATTTTATTATTCGTGAGATGGATCGGAATTTGGATTTCTCTTGTTTGTGATATTCATATAGTATGTTATTCAATTCCATAGAATTTGCCATTTTCCTGCCCATCGTTTTCGGTCTTTATTGGGTTCTCGGAAAAGAAAGGATAAAAGCACAAAATGCTTTTATCCTTTTGGCGAGTTATTTATTTTATGGTTGGTGGGATTATCGTTTTTTAATCTTAATTTTCATTAGTTCGTTTGTCGATTATTTAATCGGCATTCGATTATATCAAACGGAGAATCAGAAAAAGAGAAAAAATTTATTATGGCTGAGTCTGGGCGTTAATTTAGGTCTGCTTGGTTTTTTCAAATATTTTAATTTTTTCGTCGATAGTTTTATTCAAGCATTTACACTTTTCGGAAAAAATTTAACTTACGATTCCTTAAGCATCATCCTACCCGTCGGAATTAGTTTTTACACTTTCCAAACCCTAAGTTATACTATTGATGTTTACCTCAACAAAATGAAGCCGACAAAAGATCCCATTTCATTTTTTGCGTATGTTTCTTTCTTCCCTCAATTAGTCGCCGGTCCTATTGAACGGGCAAAAAACCTCTTGCCTCAATTCGAGCGCCAAAGAACTTTCGATTATGCTCTAGCTCGGGACGGAATGCTACAAATCGTCTGGGGTTTATTTAAGAAAGTCGTCATTGCCGATAATTGTGCCATTTATGTAAATAAAATTTTCGAACATTATGGGGAAGTTAACAGCTCCACTCTTTTATTAGGTTTGATTTATTTTTTATTCCAAGTATATTGTGATTTTTCGGGTTATTCTGATATGGCAATCGGCTTAGGCAAATTATTCGGATTTAAATTAATGAAAAATTTCGACTATCCTTTTTTCTCCAGAACGATTCCGGAATTTTGGAAAAAATGGCATATTTCCCTCACCAGTTGGTTTGTTGATTATGTTTATATCCCTTTGGGGGGAAGCCGAAAAGGATTGGCTAAAAAAATAAGGAATGTTTTTATTATTTTTATCGTAAGTGGTTTTTGGCATGGTGCGAATTGGACGTTTATTGCTTGGGGTTTCTTTTGCGCCTTGGCTTTTCTTCCTTCTCTACTCCGTAAAAAAGAAAAACAATATTCACAAATTGTAGCTGAAGGAAAAACATTTCCGAGCCTTAAAGAATTCTTCCAAATGCTAGGTATTTTTTCTTTCATTATGCTCAGCATGATTTTATTCCGTTCACCAGACATACAAACTGCTTGGAATTACACACAAGGATTATTCTCTTTCAATTTCCATCCTTTTGATTTGGGCCGAATGGATTATTTTTATTTTATCGTCATATTATTAATTTGGGAATGGTTGTCTAGAAGCAAGGAACACAGCTTGCAAATTGATCACTTAAAACAACCAGTCCGATGGGTGATTTATTTTGCTACCACTTGGTCTATCCTTTATTATTTTGGACAAGAACAAGAATATATTTATTTCCAATTTTAATTTTATGAAGAAATTCATCATTAAAATATTATCCTTTGTTTTATTTTTTTGCATAATCTTTTGCATCAATTGTTTCATTAATGATTATTACATCAAACATGAAGATTTAGGATTGGATTGTGAGACCCTCATACTAGGAGAATCTCATGTAAAATCTGGCATCAACCCAGATTACATCCCTAATTCTAAAAATGTGGCACAACCTGCCGAAAGTATTTTATTAACCTATTATAAATTAAAAAAAATACAAAAACATCATCCTATTAGAAACGTTGCCTTGAGTTTAGGGCATAATACTTTATCTGCTTTTAATGATGGTAAATTCAAAAACCCACACTTTGCTTATGAATTCACACAAAGAGCTTATCCCTTAATGACCTGGAAGGAAATGCACTCTGCCGGTGCAGACTGGAGGACTTATATTAAAATTATGATCAAGCATACTTTTTTATTTCCAAAAAAAGAACATAGAAATTTTATTGGGGGTTTTAATCCTAAAAAAAATAAATTTAAAAATAAGCCTTTGAAGAAACACATACAACGCCATTATTATGATGAGGATAAAAAACTCTACCCGATTTCCAATACGTCTATTTCTTATATTGATTCTATCATTCATTTCTGCCAAGAAAAAAATATAGAATTATTTTTCATCAATACACCACAACATAAAGACTATTATTCTAAAATCCCTCCACACATACAAAATGCTTATTCTTCCGTAAAGGAAGATCTCCAAAAAAGAAACGTCAACTTTATTGATTTACATGATATGGATATCGGCGAAGAATATCTTTCGGATTATGACCATCTCAATTCAAAAGGGGCGGATAAAGTTTCTAAATTACTTTTTGAGAAAATGAAGGCAAAACAGGATTAATGTTTATTTTTGACACAAAAATTAAAAAGCTTATGAGATATTTAGTTTATTTTTTATTTATAGGATTACTTCTAATTTCTTGTTCTGGTCCAGAAAAACCCGAATTCACAAAATTGGATAATGTGAAATTCAAATCTGCATCTTTGCAAGAAATGAAAGTCACCTTATCGGGCGATGCTGTATTATTTAATCCCAATCCGGTAGGTACGAATATTTCTAAAATGGATTTTGATGTGTATGCCAACGGTAAAAAAGTTACTCAAATCAAGCAAAATGTAACGGCTTCTATTCCGGGCGATTCCGAATTCAAATTACCACTCGAATTCGACATTCCTATCAAGGATGTCATTGATGATATCAAACCAACTTTAAGCGATGTATTCGACAAGAAAAAATTAAAATATAAAGTCGACGGTCATCTGACTGTAAATATTGCTGGGGCAGACCTTAAAATTCCCGTTACGTATGAAGACGAGGAAGAAATTAAATTCTTGGATTTTAATACTTCTGATATTCCTATTTTTAATTTAGGGAAGTAATCATCTAGCAACAATAAAAAAAAGGAGGGGCTTTGCCCCTCCTTTTTTTTATTGTTGGATAGGTACAATCCGATAAATTTTCCCCGGACTTTCTACTCCAAAATAAATATAGCCATCTGCACATTGACTCACACTTCTCATCCGACCGATGGTCGGAAACAATTTTTCTTCTTTGACAAATTCGCCGTCCTCATTCAGGTCATTTCGATTTAAATAATCGAACTTTAAAGAACCAGATAATATATCTCCTTTCCATCCTGGGTATTTATCACTGGTAATAAAATCCATCCCACATACGGCGATAGATGGCACCCAATAATGTTCGGGTTGTTCCATTCCTTCCTTGTGTGTCAGGTCTGTAATTTTTGTACCGACATAATTTATACCGTAGGTTATTACCGGCCAACCATAATTTTTTGCCGCTTCTACTTTATTGATTTCATCCCCTCCTCTTGGGCCGTGTTCATTATCATAGATAATATTATTGATGGGATCGTAACATAATCCTTGTGGGTTTCTATGTCCGTAAGAAAACACTTCATTTTTTGCATTGGGTTGATCATAAAAAGGATTATCTTCTGGAGCCGTTCCATCATCATTTAGTCGAATAATTTTCCCTAAATGATTATCTAATTTTTGCGGATATTCATCTCTTCGACCTCTTTCGCCTACCGACAAAAATAAATACCCGTCATTATCAAAAATAATTCTGCTACCAAAATGCCTTGATGTATTTTCGTAGGGTTGGGCTATAAAAATATCTTTCCCGTTTTTTATTTGATCATTTTCTATTTCACCTGAAAAAAGTACCGTTGTACTTAAATCCTCATTGCTTGGATGCGGTTTCGAATAGGTTAGATATATTTTCTTATTTCCATCAAAATCCGGATGCAATTTCACATCCATTAATCCTCCTTGTCCTCGGAATTTCACTTCTGGGAGTCCTTTTATTTTTACGGCTGGTTCATTTCCTTTTTTGGCAAAAAGAATTCCTTGTTTATCTGTAAAAAATAAAATGCCGTCGCTACTTTGGGTAATGCCCCAGGGAGATTCGGCTTCTTCTGTAATTAATTCCAATTTCAATTTCATTCCTTCGGAATGAAACACAACATCATTATTTTCTCCCGAAGAAAATTCTTCAGATTTTTTATTTTCTACTGCTGCTAAAATATAATCTACGATATCATAAATTTCTTGATTGGATAAAGCTTCCTGATAAGCGGGCATCCCATCTTTATCTGCTCCAAATTTAATGACTTTAAACATGGATTCCCGATCTTCTCCGTACACCCATTTATCTCTTGTAATAAATTTCTTTACTTTATCCCCATGACAAGAAGCACAGAATTCTTGATAATTTTCTTCGGAATTTCCTACTACTTTTTTATGAGCATTCGCCATCATTTTTTTTGTGGTACATTTATAAGCGGTGAATGCTAACAATAGCAGAACGACAAACCCGACTAAAGTGTATTTTATTTTTTTCATGATGGTAATTATTTATACTCACAAATTATTTCCAAGCTTTGAATTGTTCTATCAATGCTGTTGTGGATACATCGTGCCCTTTTGTTTTTTCTTTGGCTGTTAATTTGGGTAATATTTTTTTTGCTAATTGTTTTCCTAATTCCACCCCCCATTGATCAAAAGAAAAAACATTCCAAATTACACCTTGTACAAATATTTTATGTTCGTACAGGGCAATTAATTTCCCTAATGTTTCTGGTGTTATTTTTTTCACCAAAATAGTATTGGATGGTCGATTCCCTTCGAATATTTTAAAAGGCAACAATTGTTTTATTCGATCTTCCCCCATGCCTGATGCCACTAATTCTGTTTGGGCTTCTTCTTGGGTTTTACCATTCATCAATGCTTCTGTTTGTGCAATAAAATTGGCGATTAATTTTACATGATGATCTCCAATTTTATTATGGGATTGTGCCGGAGCAATAAAATCACAGGGAATTAATTTTGTTCCTTGATGAATTAATTGATAAAATGCATGTTGACCGTTGGTTCCCGGCTCACCCCAAATAATCGGTCCGGTTTGATAATTTATTTTCTTACCATTCCGATCGACAGACTTACCATTGCTTTCCATATTTCCTTGTTGGAAATAAGCTGCAAACCGATGCAAATATTGATCATAAGGTAAAATAGCTTCCGATTCTGCATCAAAAAAATTATTGTACCAAATTCCCAACATGGCTAAAATAACCGGCATGTTTTTTTTGAATGGAGCCGTTTTAAAATGTTGATCCATTTTATAATAGCCTTCCAATAATTCATCGAATTTATTAAAACCTATTGCTAAACAAATTGACAAACCAATAGCGGATGTCAAGGAATACCTCCCTCCTACCCAATCTTTGAATGGGAACATATTCTCAGGATCAATTCCGAAGGCTGTTACTTTTTCCGCATTCGTAGAAGCAGCTACAAAATGTTGAACGATGTGTTCTTTTTTCTTTGCTTTTTTCAAAAACCATTTTCTTGCAGAAAAAGCATTGGTCATTGTTTCCTGTGTCGTAAATGTTTTTGAAGCAATAATAAACAATGTGGTTTCGGGATTTAAATCTTTTAATGTTTCCGCAATATGTGTTCCATCTACATTAGAAACGAAATGAACATTGAGCCGGGTTTTGTATTTCTTTAATGCTTCCGTCACCATTACAGGTCCAAGGTCAGAACCACCGATACCTATATTAACGATGTCTGTTATTTTTTTATTGGTGTATCCTTTCCATTCCCCTGCAATCACTTTCGTAGAAAAAATTTTCATTTTTCTCAACACCTCTCGCACGAAAGGCATCACATCTTCTCCATCCACTTTAATTCCTCTTTTGCCTTTATGTGTCAAAGCAATGTGTAGTACAGACCTACCTTCCGTTTCATTGATTTTATCCCCTGCAAACATCGATTTAATCCCTACTTTTAATTGACATTCATGGGCTAGTTCTACCAACAAATCAACGGTCTCTTCTGTGATTCTATTTTTGGAATAATCCAATAATATATCATCTTTCTTTAAAGAGAATTTTTTAAATCTTTTCGGATCTTCTTCAAACAAAGTTTTCATTTGCACATTTTTCATTTCTTTATAATGTGCTTTTAGTTTTTTCCAGGCTTGGGTTTTGGTAGGATTTATTTTTTCCATGTTCTTTTTGCTACTACTTTAATTTGAAAATGATTCAATAAAAAATTAAATACTCACTTTTGCTTTAATATGTGGATGGGGATCATAATCCGTTAATGTAAAATCTTCGAATTTGAAATCAAAAATAGATTTTATTTTCGGATTGATTTTCATTTGGGGTAATGAACGAGGTTCTCTCGTCAATTGTAGTTTTGCTTGTTCCAAATGATTCGAATATAAATGCGTATCTCCAAAGGTGTGGACAAAATCCCCATATTCTAAATCACAAACTTGCGCCATCATCATCGTTAGAAGAGCATACGATGCAATATTAAAAGGCACACCTAAAAATACATCGGCACTCCTTTGATACAGTTGGCAAGAAAGTTTGCCGCTCGCTACATAAAATTGAAATAAACAATGGCAAGGAGACAATGCCATTTTTGGCAAGTCTCCTACATTCCAAGCATTCACAATAATTCTTCTTGAATTCGGATTATTTCTTATTAAATCTATTGCTTGACTAATTTGGTCAACGATCGTCCCGTCAGCTCCTTCCCAACTTCTCCATTGCTTCCCATAGACCGGCCCTAGCTCACCATTTTCATTCGCCCATTCATTCCAAATCCTCACACCGTTGTCTTGTAAATATTTAACATTGGTATCTCCATCGAGGAACCATAATAATTCGTGTATGATTGATTTCAGGTGTATTTTTTTTGTCGTGAGCAGAGGGAAGCCTTCTTGTAAATCGAAGCGCATCTGGTATCCGAATACGCTTCGGGTTCCGGTTCCGGTTCGATCTCCTTTATCTGTCCCTTTTTCCAAAATATGCTGTAATAAATCCAAATAGGTTTTCATAACTAAGGTGTTGTGCCCTTTCCTTGCAGCTTTGCTACAAGGAAAGGGCGATTCGTCTGCAAAAGTACGGCAAAGCTTGAAAGAAACCCACATATCT
This sequence comes from Saprospiraceae bacterium, assembly GCA_020629255.1. Taxonomy (GTDB): domain Bacteria; phylum Bacteroidota; class Bacteroidia; order Chitinophagales; family Saprospiraceae; genus JAHDCE01. Next base: position 21,046 of record JAHDDR010000020.1, read on the forward strand.
TAAAAAATTCCACCCTCTACAACTTGTTGATTATGAGAGACATATTAGTTTGATTTTATAAGTAAAACCAAACTAATATGTAAAAGACTATTTATCAGTAGGTTAAACAAAAAGTTGGCTGTAACCAACTTTTTGTTTATTATTTGGAACCCAAATTAAAAACAAATTGTTTTATTACTGTAAGCTTTTAAATTCTCGAAATATGAAATACTATCTTTTTCACATAAAATATTTTTTAATTGTTTTTTGGCATAATTTAATTTATCACATAAAAACAACGTGGCGTACATATACTCTTATGTTTTTCATAATTTTTATTTTTTATGACAAGAATATTCATTTTGAATTTCAATTAAAAAATAATTATTTAAATTTTTCTACTCATGAGTCATCCAAAAAAAATGATCAAGACACAACGGGAATTACTAAAAAAACAGTTTCCGGAATTAAACGAAAAGATGAACCAATCCAATTGGTTTCATTTAAAGATGAAGACGTCCAAGAAAAAAGGTACAAAAATTATATTTATCGGCATTCCGAATATGCCGTTGAAGAAATGCGAAAAAACAAAATACCGGCTTCTATTACCCTGGCTCAAGGTTTATTGGAAACCAATGGTGGAAAATCCAAATTAGCTACAAAAAATAATAATCATTTCGGCATTAAATGTTTTTCTAAAACTTGTAAAAAAGGGCATTGTTCTAATTTCAATGATGATTCGCATAAAGATTTTTTTAGGATTTATTCTTCTACAAAATCATCTTACGAAGCACACAGTTATTTTTTAAAAAAGAAAAGATATAAAAAATTATTTTATTTAAATCCAAAAGATTACAAAGGCTGGGCAAAAGAATTAAAAAAAGCCGGCTATGCTACCGATAAAAAGTATGACAAAAAATTAATTGCTTTAATTCAAAAATATAAACTACACCAATTCGATGAATAAACAACCTTTTGTGCGTAATGCTTACAAATATTATGCACAAAAGGTTACAATTTCATTTTTCCTTGATTTTCTTTCGTTTTAGAACGAAAGAAAATCAAGGAAAAATATTTGAATCCGACTACATTAATTTTTATTTTTGAATAAAGAATCCATGAAAACTTTATTCATACTTATATTCTTCATTTTACTTGGAACATCTGCTTGCGTACAACAAGCATCATCTAATGGCAATATGAAAAAAAATATTGACTGGCAAGGGCACAGAGGTTGCAGGGGTTTATTACCTGAAAATTCTATCCCTGCATTTATCCATGCGATTGACTTAGGAGTAAACACTTTAGAAATGGATGTTTGCATATCTAAAGATCAGCAGGTTATTGTTACGCATGAACCGTGGATGAACCACGTTATATGCACACCAAAAGATTCAAGTATTGTATTAGATGAAAAAAATGAAAGAGAATTCAAGCTTTTTGAAATGACCACCGAAGAAATTAAAAATTTCGATTGTGGTTCCAAGGGCAACCCCCGTTTTCCTGAGCAAGAAAAAAGGGTCGTTCACAAACCGAGTCTTAAAGAATTATTTTCTGAAATAGAAACTTATATTTCAGAAAATAATGTAAAACCTATAAAGTATAATATTGAAATTAAAAGCTATAAAGAATGGTATGATGTTTTTATTCCTGAACCAGAAATATTTACCAGCATTTTAATTCAAGAGTTAGAAAATTCCGGTATTGACAAAAATAGATTTGTTCTTCAATCATTCGATTTGGATGTTTTGCGTGTTTTGCACGAAAAATATCCCAACTACATTTTAGCTTTATTAATTGAAAGTTCTTTGGATGTAGAAAAAAATATTGAAGAACTAGGTTTCACTCCTCCGATTTATAGTCCTTATTTTAAATTATTAAATGAAAAAAACATAGCTGTTTGTAAAAATAAAAAAATGAAAATTATTCCTTGGACGGTAAATGAAGTGGAAGACATGGAAAAATTAATTGACTTAGGTGTAGATGGAATCATTACTGATTATCCTAACAAAATAAAATATGTCCAGTAAAATGAAGCCAATAGAACTAAAAACCTATTTATTTAATGCTTGCATGGATTATGTGGAACAAAAAATCCAATTATCTACACAAGCCATGAACGAAGCACAAGAAGCAGCGAATAACGAAACAAAAAGCAGTGCCGGAGATAAATATGAAACGGGGCGTGCGATGATGCAAATCGAAAGGGACAAGCATGCTCAAAAATTATCCGAAGCAATTGAATTAAAAAATATTTTAAAAAGCATTTCTGAAATAGAAATTCATACTACCCTAAAAAAAGGGAGTTTGGTTTTTACGACTATGGGCAATTTTTATATTTCCATCGGTGCCGGAAAAATAAGAATGGATGACCAATTATTTTTTGCCGTTTCGGAACAGGCTCCGATTATTCTTATTTTGAAAACCCTAAAAATGGGTGAAAGTACGTCGTTTAATGGTCGGTGTTTGGAATTAAAGTCCATTGTATAATAAAAGCCCGAAGTCCTAAAGACTTCGGGCTTTTATACCAAATTATAAGAGCATGTTTAAATAGAAATCAATTAGTTTAATTTCTGTTTAATTTCGACGATTTCGTATCCTTCGATAATGTCGCCAACTTTTATATCATTATAATTTTTAATGGTAATACCACATTCGGTATTTTTTGCCACTTCTTTCACATCATCTTTGAAACGTTTAAGTGATCCCAACTCAGCAACTTGATTTTCCTTTGTTGGATAAATCACAATACCATTTCTAATGATTCGAATTTTAGAATTCCGATGAATTTTACCATCCGTTACAAAACAACCAGCAACGGTTCCGACTCTGTTAATCTTGTACACTTCTCTTACCTCGACCTCGCAAATGATTTTTTCTTCCTTCGTCGGTTCTAACATACCTTCTATGGCAGCACGTATTTCTTCGATGGCTTGATAAATCACAGAATAGGATTTGATTTCCACCCCTTCCTTTTCGGCTAATTTTCTAGCACCGCCCGAAGGTCTTACTTGGAAACCAATGATAATAGCATCAGAAGCAGAAGCCAACATTACATCTGATTCGATGATTTGTCCTACCGCTTTGTGTATCACATTGATTTGTACCGTTTCCTGTGATTGCTTGAGCAAGGAATCAGACAAGGCTTCAACAGAACCATCCACATCACCTTTTACAATCAAGTTCAATTCTTTAAACGATCCTAAAGCCAATCGACGACCGATATCACCTAAGTTGACACGTTTGGTTGCCCTATTTGCTTGTTCCCGTGCTAAAATATTTCTTTTTTGAGCTAAACTACGAGCTTCTTGCTCTGTTTCAGTCTCTTTGAATTTCTCACCTGCTTGAGGTGCTCCACTGAGTCCTAGAACCAGAACCGGCGTAGAAGGTCCTGCTTCTTTGATTCGTTTTCCTTTTTCATTGAACATCGCCTTCACTTTACCGGAATGCTCTCCGGCAACGATCGAATCTCCAATTTTCAAGGTTCCGGTTTGAACCAATGCTTTACTGATGTATCCTTTCCCCTTATCCAACGATGCTTCTAAGATAACTCCATGAGCTTTTCGTTTAGGGTTGGCTTTCAATTCAAGAAGCTCTGCTTCCAGAAGAATTTTCTCCAATAATTCGTCTACATTCGTACCGTGTTTGGCAGAAATATCCTGAGACTGGTATTTACCACCCCAATCCTCTACTTGCAAATTCATGCCTGCCAATTCACCTTTAATCCTTTCAGGATCAGCACCCGGTTTATCTATCTTATTGATGGCAAAAACCATGGGTACTTCTGCCGCTTGTGCGTGACTGATGGCCTCTTTTGTCTGTGGCATGATTTTATCATCCGCAGAAATAATGATGATGGCGACATCTGTCACTTTCGCTCCCCTTGCCCGCATGGCGGTAAAGGCTTCGTGACCCGGTGTATCTAAAAATGTAACTTTTTTCCTACTATCTCCTTCACCGACCCAAACCTCATAGGCTCCGATGTGCTGGGTGATACCCCCTGCTTCACCATCGGCAACATTTGCTTTACGCACATAATCCAATAAGGATGTTTTACCGTGGTCGACGTGTCCCATTACCGTAACAATAGGGGCCCGTGGTTCCAAGTCAGCAGGATCATCTATGATTTCTTCCTCTTCCTCGAGCGCTTCTTCTGCATCAACAAAAACGACTTCATGATTAAATTCACTGGCTACGATTTCGATGATTTCTGCATCCAAGCGTTGGTTCAAGGTAACGATATAACCCAAGTTCATGCAAGTCATGATAACTTCCGTTGGATTGATATCCATTAGATTTGCCAATTCGGAAACGGAAACGAATTCTGTTAACTGTATTCTTTCGTCTCTGTTTTCAAGTTCTTTCTTTTCTCTGTCTTCACGTTTTTTCGCTCTAGATTCACGACGAACTTTCTGGCGGGTGTTTTTCCCACCTTGCAAACGAGCTTGAGTTTGCTTGATTCTTTCTTCAATTTCCTTTTTGGAAACTTCTTTTACGTCATCCTTCTTTTTAGCTCCCCTATTGTCCCCTCTGCCTCTTCTTCTTGAAGGAGTACCATCGCTTCTTTTGTTCCCTTCAATGGTTTTTTTAGCAACCTTCTTTCTCTTTCTTCTTCTTTTCTGATTGTCTGTAGTTGGAGATTTGTTATCTTTCTTGTCTCCGGTTTTATTATCAGATGCCTTATTTCCATCCTTACCTCCGTCTTTACCCTTTTTCTTAGACTTGGGTTTAGGTTGGAATTTGGACAGATTGATTTTACCTTTAATCTTCAATCCTTCCAGTTGAGGAGCCTCAGCCTTGATCACTTCCGACTCTTCGGGTTTTTCTGCTACAACTTCTATTTTCTCCTCTTTTTTAGGTTTCTTTTCTTCAACTTTCTTCGGAGTTTCAGGTTTCTTCTCTTCCTCCTTTTTAGGCTCTTCTTTCTTCTCTACAACATTCTTTGGAGTTTCAGATTTCTTTTCTTCCTTTTTAGGCTCTTCTTTCTTCTTCTTCGGTTTTTTCTTGCCTACATTGTCCAGGTTGATCTTACCCAAAACTTTGAGTCCACCTTTCTTTTTATTCTCTTCTTCTTTTGGCGTTTCTTCAGTTTTGGGTGTTTCGTTGTCTACCTCTTTTACTGGTGGTGTTTCAATTTTCTCTTCAACTTTTTCTTCTACGATCTCCTCTACAGGTTTTTCCTCTGGAGTCGTTGTTTTTAAGGAAGGGATACCACCTATTGGAGGTATAGAAGAGGTTTTTGACAAATCAAAAGTAAGTTTCGATTCTTCTTTTTTAGCGGGAACTTTGAAACGCATGTTCAACTGGTCTGCTTTTTCCTTGATATTCATGGACGAGCGGAATTCCTCCATCAGAGCTTGTTCCATCTCTGCAGATACCTTGGCCGTTGGTTTGTTATCAATATCAAAGCCATTTTTGTTGAGAAATTCAACTATACTAGCTGTCCCAACATTCAGTTCCTTCGCTATTTTTACTAATCTTTTAGACATAAACTGCTTTCAACCCAAATATGGGTTATATCAAATAATCAATTACAAAGTTAATTAAACCAACCATATTGGTTTAAAAACAATTCAACTGAACCCTTAAAAATGGACAAATAGGTGGAAAACCGCCTATTTATCCACATTTTATGATGAGATTAATCAAATTTTGGTCGATTAATCGTTGAATTCATCTTCTAAGATGCGGATAACATCTTCGATGGTCTCTTCTTCAAGGTCTGTACGACGCAATAATTCTTCCTTACTCAATTCGAGTACACTTTTTGCCGTATCACACCCGATATTTTTAAGTGAGTCGATGACCCATCCTTCGATTTCATCTGTGAATTCATCCAAATCCACATCCACTTCATATTCTTCTGTGTCTCTATAGACATCAATTTCAAAACCTGTGATTTCACTCGCTAATTTGATATTGGTACCTTTTTTACCAATCGCCAATGATACTTGATCCGGTTTCAAAAATACAGAAGCCCGTTTTTCTTCATCGTCTAATTCGATGCTGGTCACCTTTGCCGGAGTCAGTGCTCTTTGAATGAAAAGATTGACATTGGTCGTCCAATTGATGATATCGATATTTTCGTTTTTCAATTCACGAACGATACCATGAATACGCGATCCTTTCATTCCGACACAAGCTCCTACGGGATCGATTCGATCATCGTAAGATTCTACGGCAACTTTGGCTCTTTCGCCAGGAATACGAACAATTTTCTGTACGGTTATCAAACCATCTTCTATTTCAGGTACTTCTTGCTCCAATAATTTTTCCAAGAACATTTCATTTGTTCTGGAAACGATTACCGTTGGGTTGTTATTGATCATTTCAACACCTTTGATAACCGCTTTGAGCATATCTCCTTTCCTAAAAAAATCTCCTTTAATCATTTCTCTTCTTGGCAATACCAATTCGTTTCCATTCGCATCATCTACGACCAAGATTTCTCTTTTGAGCACTTGGTGAACTTCTGCAAGAACGATATCCCCTACCCGTTCCATATATAATTGTCTGACTTGCTCCTTCTCCAATTCCATGATTCTGGAAATCAGTGTTTGTCGAGCTGCCATAATGGATCTTCTACCAAAGTCGGCCAAGCCTAATTGTTGGTAAAACTCCTCTCCCACTTCGTAATCATCGTCAGAAATCCGTGCTTCTGAAATGGAGACTTGGCTCCTTTCGTCTGTGACCTCTCCATCCGGAACAATTTCTCGAACTCGCCAAAGTTCCAAATCCCCTTTAGTGGTATTAACAATTACGTCAAAATTATCATCAGAGCCATATTTCTTTTTGATTAATGTTCGGAATACGTCTTCCAAAACACGAACCATTGTAGGCCTGTCAATGTTTTTTCCGGCTTTAAACTCGGAAAAAGTATCTACCAAGTTCATAACATCATTTTCTTTTAATTTTTAAATGATACTTTAACTACTGCTTTTTGTATAGCTTCAAAGGCATATGCCTTTTCGATTGTCTTTACAATCTTTTTCTTTCCTTGCTTTTCTTTAATATCATATTGGATTACAATTCCTTCTTCGTCGACGTTGGTCAAAGTTCCCTTTTCACGAACGTTCTTTCCTTCTACTACCGTTGTAACCTCTAGTGTCCTTCCTAGGTTTTTCTTGTATTGCCTAGGCAATTTCAATGGTTTGCCTATACCTGGGGAAGACACATCCAATATGTATTTTTCACCTAGGAAGCCTTCTTCATCTATCCGTTCCTGAAGATATCTATTGATTTTGGACGTTGCTCCTAGTGAGAGTCCAGAATCCGAATCCAAGAATACTTCTACCTTATTATTAGCCGGATTGTGTTTCACCTCCAATAAATAATAATCTTCGTACCCCGGTTCCTCAAATTTTTCCAGAACAAATTGTTCTATCCTCAATTCTTTCATCCTTTTTTATCTTTTTGATAAAAAGAAAGAGGGAACATTTTTGTTCCCTCTTTGCGAGACTTCCTAATTGTGGTGCAAATATAGTACTTTTTCATAAATAATGAAAGTAGATGTCAATGTACTTTAATATAAGCTTGATAATCACTCAAGCTTTGTTCTACTATCTGCAGTGCCTTTTCCTTGTTTTGGAATTTTTTAATAACTACTTCCTTGTTCTCCAAAATTTTGTAGTCTTCGAAAAACCGTTGTAATTCTTTAAAGAAGTGGGCAGGCAATTCTTCTATATTACCAATATGATTGACACTCATATCATTTTTTGCAACCGCAATGATTTTGTCGTCCATTTCTCCTCCATCTATCATCTGCATGACTCCAATCACTTTTGCTTCGACCAAGCACATCGGAACAATTTCTATCTGTGATAGGACAATGATATCTAAGGGGTCTTTATCATCACAATAGGATTGTGGAATGAAACCATAGTTGGCGGGATAATAAACAGAAGAATAGAGAACCCTGTCTAACTTCAACAAACCAGAGTCTTTATCCAGTTCATATTTCGCCCTTGTATTTTTAGGGATTTCAATAATTGCATTTACAATTTCGGGAGCGTTGTTCCCTACTACAACATCATGCCAGGGGTGTTTCATACTTTAGTATTTTATATTAGACATTATTTATTTCCTCATCCCTAAATATCATCCTTTTCCTAGATTCGATTTCATTCTTCTTTTGTTCAAATATTTAGACAATAATCCTTTTGAGGGAGAAAAGAATACAGCAAGCAGATAAAACAAGGTTGAAGTCACCACAATTGCAGGCCCTGGGGTGGTATCTAAAATGATGGATAAATTGACACCTATAAAACTTGCGATTAACCCCATTATCCCCGAAATCAGTATGACTCGCTTCAGTTTATCTGACAAGAGCAAAGCCGTGGCTGCGGGGGAAATCAGCATGGCTACGACTAATATCACACCGACCATCCGCATGGATGCCACAACGGCGAAAGATAAAATCAGCATAAGGAAATAATATACGGCTGTGGTTCTAATACCCATCACTTCTGCTACGACCGGTTGGAATGTAGTGGCAAAAAGTTGTCGATAGAAAACAATGACACTGCCCAACACTATTACGGTAACAAAAGATGTAATGGCAAGGTCTTCATCAGAAACACCTAAGACATTTCCAAAGAGCATGTCTTTCAGATCCAAGTGTACTCCTTGGTTTTTACTTAATGCCGAAATGCCAATCACACCGATAGAGAACATGGTTGTGAAGACTATTCCGATTGCTGCATCATTTTCGGTTCTTACATTTTTCTGAATCCAAGTAATAAATATGGCTGCCAGCAATGCCGCTATTACAGAACCAATGAAATAGCCAATTGGGTAATATTGTTCCAAATGTTCCTGGCAATCTTCAGGGCTCAATCCATCACAAAAAAGATAAGTTCCTCCAATGCTTACGGTTATAAATGCAAAGACCACACCTGGCAATACGGCATGGGAAAGTGCATCACCTATCAAGGACATATTTCTTAGGACAATAAAGCATCCCAATACACCGCACATCACCCCCACCATTGTTGCCGCCATCAGGGCTCTGGGAGCCCAAGGATTGGTTTGGTAAATTTCGAATAAATAATTAATAGAATCCATACAAACGGCATTTTTTAGACAAGCCTAAATATTTTTTTCAACAAAGCTAATTATTTTTAATAAAAAATGCATAAAAAAGCGTGTCTTCATGGTACTTTTGCCGTCAAATAGGTGAATGATGCGATATTCCAAGTCAAATCGTCATCTTATTGTTGGGTAATCATAACAATTAGTGGGAAACATCAAAAAGCTTACGGACGAAGAGATCCTAAAGTTGTATTTGGAAAAACCATCTGATCACTACTTCAGAGTACTGCATAACCGGTACATTGATAAGGTCTATAGCAAAGCTATATCCCTATTGAAAAATGAAGCAATGGCAGAAGATGCGGTTCAGGAAATTTTCTTGAAAATTTTCTTGAATTTGTCCAAATTCACTTTTCGTTCTAAATTCTCAACATGGGTATATTCCATTACATATAATTACTGCATAGACTTGTTGAGAAAGCAGAAAAAGTACAAGAAACTATTTACTTCAGAAGTTGACAACCAAGCCGACCTCAAAGAGGACGAGGTGAATGATAAGGTATTATTAGAAATTGAATTCCAAAAATTAGGGAAAGTTCTAGAAAAGATACCACTAGATGACAAAACCGTTCTTATGATGAAATATAAGGATGATTTAGGAATCAGGGATATTAGTGGCATAATCGGGAAATCCGAAAGTGCTGTAAAAATGAAGATAAAACGAGCCAAAGCTAAAGCTAGGAAGACTTATAACAAATTATTCCCAAACGAATAGAACACAAAAAGAGATTGTAGTTATGGCTGATAACGATAAAAATAATTTCAAAGAACTCGAAAATTTCGAGGCTTCTGAAAAACTGAAGAAAAAATCTCTTCAGGCGACCGAAGGCAATGTTAGTGCGGTCAAAGCATTTTTCAATGTATTGGATTTATACATTTCTAAATTCTTCGATGTATTCATCCATGCCGCTAAAGACGAAGGGCAGCATCAGAACCACCGTTCGGATCTTTCTTTGGGAATAGGTATCATTCCTAATGTTATAGAAAAAGACAAAAAGGGGGAATTCGATAATGACGAAAATCCGGACGAAAACGAAGAGGACAACTTGGATAATTTGTCCAAGGAGGATGACAAAAAAGATATTGATTAAAAAACTATAAGATAATAGTTACTTAGACGCGTCACGAACGTCGTAAGAACTATTATGTATTATCACACATAAGGGAAACTTTTTATATGTTTGGAATTACATCAATGATAATCTTACAAGCCGATGGGCTTAATCTCACTAAAATTCTACAAGAGATTCTTTCCAAGTTCGGAGGGGCTCTACCTGGGATTATCGGTGCCATCATCGTTTTCATCCTGGGTTGGATCATATCATCCATTATTGCGAAAGGTATAAAAACGTTATTATCAAAAATTGGAATAGATAAATTTGCAGATAACCTCAACCAGGTGGATTTATTTTCCAAGATGAGTATAGAACTGAAGCCCAGTGCTATTTTATCCAAAATCGCATATTATATTCTTCTCTTGATTACCTTAATGATTGCTGCCGAAATATCCGGTCTTCAAGAACTATCGGATTTAGTAGTAAAAATTATAGAATATACGCCAAGGGTTTTGTCTGCCTTCATTTTGGCACTTATCGGATTAGTCATCGCGGATTTTATTCGCAAAATGATTGTTACCGCCTGTGATTCTGTAGGGATACCCTCTGGTAGAATCATTGCCAGCTTTATTTTCTATTTCATATTCATCACCATTATTATTACGGCGTTGGAGCAAATCGGTTTCGATGCTGATTTGATTTCCAATAATGTCACCATCATTATTGCCGGTATTGTTGTGGCTTTTGCCATCGGGTATGGTTTGGCATCCAGAGATATTATGGAAAGCATGCTTTCTTCTTTCTTTTATGTAAAAGGGAAAATAAAAGTAGGAGATCGCTTAAAAGTAGGCAATTCTCTAGGAGAGGTTGTTGCTATGGATAGCACATCCATCACTTTACTTACAACTGAACAAAACAGAATTATCATTCCTCTAAGTCGTTTCGCCGAAGGGGAAATAGAAGTCATACAATAAGCTATTCAAGGGAAAATCAGAAACCATATTTTATAACACAATTAGAAAATTACATCTAATCTAAATCACTTTCGGAATGAAAAGGATTTCATTACTATTTGTACTACTTACATTTTTGGCTACGGCCACTTTCGCACAAGACGAAGAACCTAAAGAAGGCTGGGATACCGGTTTGGGTATCGGCTTGGATCTAACCCAACTATTACAAATCAACCCTCGTGTAGGTGCGGGTGAAAATAAAATTGCCCTTGGTGGTGCTGTGGGTATATTTGCCAATTGGAAAAAAGGGAGACACGCTTGGGATAATTCCGCTTCTTGGAAAATTGGTGTTCAGAAGTTGGGTTCGGGTATTATTGTTTCTGGAGGAGATAAAATTCCATGGCAAAAATCTATTGACGAATTGCGTTTCGACACCAAGTATGGATATGCCATCACCGAAGACAAAAAATGGTATGCTGCTACAGAATTGTCTTTCTTGAGTCAGTTATTAAAAGCCTACCAAGGAAACTTCATGAGTGACATTGCTGCTCCAGGTTCTGATCCTATTGCTAAATTCATGAATCCGGGTATCATCACTTATTCTGTGGGTTTGGATTGGAAACCGAATGATAATTTCAGCTTATATTATTCTCCTATCGCCATGAAATTCCTAATCGTATCTGATGACGACATCGCTGATGATCAAGCTACAGATGCTGACGGGAACGGCTTAGGAACTTCCGTTCATGGTAACCCTTGGAGATCCGCTACTGATTTCGACAATGTGAATTTCCAATTCGGTTCTTTATTAAAAGCTCAATACCAAAATAAATTTTGGTCGTTCCAAGATGGAGACAAAGAAGCGCACAGAATCATTTTCAAAACATATTTGACACTTTACTATGATTATCTTCAAGGTCAGAAAAAAGATGAGATCGTAGGTTATAAAAACCACGTAGATGTAGATTGGGGTACAGAAACTTCTTTAAACATTTTTAAAGGATTACAAATTGTCCTTACAACGAACTTATTCTATGACTGGGATGTGGCTGTCCAGGAAAGTAGTAGAGATGGCGTTAGAGGTGTAACAGGGAACCTTGTTCGCCGCCCTAGTTTCACAGAACAATTGTTGATCAAATACGGTATCAACTTTTAATACGAGAATATTTATATAAAACATTCTCACCAACTTTAAACAGGGGAAAGCTTCGAATGTATTCGGGGCTTTCTTTTTTTATTTCAATGCAAAATCTACATGGTAATGATCATCATGTATGACAAGAACAGGGTTCGTGGTAAAAGGCAAATGTTTTATTTTTTTTCCTTCGGATGTGGTTAATAATTTATTTCTCAATTTTGGATAAAAAATAACTTTTTTAATCCTTAATCCATTTTTATGAGCCGCTTTTTCTAATGCTTGCAAATGCAAGGCGACGGCTTCGAAATCAATTTCTTTTTTTCCGTTTTTCCCGTCCTCATCAAAATCCAAACCGAAACCGAATAAATTAAATACATGATAATTCCAATAACTCGTTCCTACTTTTTTATTTCCTTTTTTTAGAGGTGTGATAAAATCAATACTCATTCCATTCCTATGCGTTTTATGAGGCAGAAATTGTCCGCCATGTTTAGCCCCTGTTTCACCTAAAAGGAACTTGGTTTTCGGGCAGGTCGTTTCGCAGATTTCGTAGGCGTCCAAAACTGCATCCCTTACTTTGTCATGGACGAAGGTTCTCCCCAACAAATAGCAGGTAAAAGAATAGGTGGTATAATTATTTCCACGCAGAGGAATTCTTTTTGCATTTTCAATACTCCCACGTCCTACTGTTCCTTCAGAAATACTTGGTTTTTTATTTTCAAAAAATAAAATGAAATCAGGAAAAATAAAAAGGAATAAATACAAGGAAAATAAAACGATAAATACCCATTTCCATATTTTCTTTGTTTTTGAAAAAAAATAAATAAGAGCAAACAATATTAAACACCAATATGGAAAAACAAGGATGCTTTCCCAAAAAACATTTAAGTATTTTCCAAACGGAAAAACCAAGGCTTCCCTTACATATCTGGAAACAACCTGTGCTTGTCTCTCAGCTCCATTAAACGAAGAGCTTTGTACAAGTGCTTTCGAAATAATGGGTGCTAAAAAATAAAATGTACTTATCAGTGCTGAAGAAATAATCGTAAAAATGATTTTTCTTTTTTTCATAGGATGATTTGTTTTTTGATGGTAAAGGAACGAAGACTGTAATTAGAATATTGTTTACAAAAAGAAACCCGGATGTTCAAGCACTTGAACATCCGGGTTTCTTTTTGTTTTATTTGCAGATTTTACAAACCGAATTCTTCTATGGTTTTAATAATAAAAAAACCATCTTCTCCTTGTTTTTGATATAATGGCATTAAAATCCGTCCATCATTTAAAGAACGGATTTCTCCTTTTTGGTCGCGAGCTAAAATATCACCCATTTTTATATGCTGGAAATTCTCATAGCCCGGAGCCATTACAAATTCATCTTCGGGTGCTATGGAATGACAGTATAACAAATCGGCAATTTTAGGCAGGCCTCTCGAATATTCAATTAAAATTTTATCGTGTTTGTTTTCTACATCTTCTGCCCTAACGCACTTTACACTCCTCATGCAATTTGTAATGGCAGCGATAGCTCTTTTTACAGACAGATCTTCATTATGTTGCCCCGATTCAAAAGTGACTGCAACGGTCGGCACATTGAAATTATCCGAATTAAAATAATGTAGCGTCGTACCCTGGATTCCATTAATCAAACCCCGAATTACCGGTGCATGTAATTCAACAGCAATCCGCTGACTTTCCGGATCATCCGTCGCAATAGAAAAAATACCTCCGAAGGCTGTTGTGGTATGAAGATCCAACAAAATAAATTGTTCGGGTTGATATTCTTCCACCTCTCTATGTATAAGACGTAAGATGGCTCTCAACTCCTTGTCTTCGCTATCTAATTTTGATTCATCTTTTTCATTGAGAACCCGTTCTATATTTTCATTCGTAAATTGTCGATTCAAGTCTTTATTGATGAATCTTTTATTTTCTCTAATAGCCGCCAGATTTCCCTTCAGTCCTATAAACCGTCCTTTAAATGTAAAATTGGGATTTGTATCCGGTTCGACTTTCAACATGTTAAACATCTCTTCCAATGCCAAAACCCCCGCAGGTTCATTCCCGTGCATGCTACCCAAAATGATGAGAAGCGACCCTCGCTTTCCTTCATCATAAATTCCAATTATCCTTTCCTTTTCTTCTTCAGACATATCCAATTTTTACAAGGGGCGACGACAAAAATAATAAAAACGAAGTACAATTCTATCTCAATTCAAAAATTAGAACTTCCTACGAATTAAAGTTCATCTCCAACAATAATTTTAAAAAAATTTGTTTTTCATCTTAAAACAAAATATTTTGCATTAGTGAAGGATAAAAAAGAAAAAAAGAGTAGAAAGATTTTGGGCATTGATCCCGGCACCAATTATTGTGGGTATGCTGTTATTGTGATTGAAGGAAGCAAAATCAAATTATTAGAAATGGGAGCCTTCAGCATGAAACACCTCGACGATCCCTACCAAAAACTTCGCAAAATCTTCTTAGATACACAAGAAGTTATTGAAAATCACCAACCAGAATCGGTAGCTGTCGAATCTCCTTTTTATGGGAAAAATGTCCAATCCATGCTAAAACTGGGACGAGCTCAAGGGGTTGCCATTGCAGCCGCCATGACTATGGGTTTGGACATTACAGAATATGCCCCTAAGAAAATCAAGCAATCCATTACGGGCAATGGAAATGCATCCAAAGAACAAGTAGCTGCGATGCTCAACAGCATCGTTATCGGAGATACCCACCATGCCTCCCTCGATGCTTCGGATGCTTTGGCGGCTGCGGTCTGCCATCATTTCCAATCTTCAGGGCCATTAGCCGGCATGGGAAAACGATATAAAGATTGGTCTTCGTTCTTGGCCGACAACCCCAATAGAAAAGGGTAATCCTATTCCATGACAATGACTACTTTGCCTTTCACTTTTCTTTGTTCCATCGCAACTAATGCATCGGCAGCATTTGCCAAAGGGTATGTCGCATCAATATGCGGACGGATTTTTCCTTCTTGGTAAAATTGGACGAGTTCTAGAGTATTTGACATGTTCTTCATCGCCTCTTTCATGGCAAATTGTCCCCAAAATATTCCAACAATCTGGCATTCTTTGAGCAAGGGTAAATTAAGGGAAATGCGAGGAATGTCCCCAGCAGCAAACCCCACCACACAAAAGCGGCCTTTTCTGGCGGTGGCTCTCAAAGCCGCTTCGGAAAACGCACCTCCTACGGGATCATAAACGACATTTGCTCCTTTACCACCTGTCAATTCCTTGACCCTCGTTTTTACATCTTCTTCCATATAATTGATACATTCGTCTGCACCATAGGAACGACATAATTCTAATTTTTCGGATGTTGATGCCGCAGCAATCACTCTGGCTCCCATCATCTTACCCAACTCGACTGCCGCCAGCCCTACCCCGCCCGACGCCCCCAGAACCAAGAGCGTTTCTCCTTCTTTCAACTTTGCCCTGTCTTTTAAAGCATGATAGGATGTTCCATAAGCCATCATAAAAGAAGCGGCTACTGGAAAGTCCATTCCCAGAGGTTTAGGAAAACACCTTTTCTCGGGTATGATGATTTTTTCGGCAAAACCGCCATGCGGCATCAGACTGAATACCTCATCCCCTACTTTGAAGGAAGATACTCCCTCTCCTACTGATTCTACAACGCCGGCAATATCGCTTCCAGGAGAAAAAGGTAAATCAGGTTTGAATTGATATTTTCCTTGTATGATTAATGTATCCGGAAAATTGACTCCAC
>JAHDDR010000021.1:0-14401 GCA_020629255.1 Saprospiraceae bacterium
GATAATCCGATAAAAAGAAAATCCCGATATAAATCCATACCCCGAATAAATCCGTTTATTTTTAGCACGACATCATATTTACCGGTATTCAAATCTACTTTTATCAATTCTCCGGTCGCAGATAAAAGCACAAAAAGATCATTGTTGAATATTCTTGGCGAATGGGGCATGCCCAGACCTGTTGTAATGGTTTCTCCACTTTCTATATCCATGATGACACCAGATGTAGTAACTGTGTCTTTCCAAGATCTATGGCTGTTCCCTTGATTGAATGCAGTAGCATATTTTGGAAGCCCGTCTTTCATAGCCATGCCATTCAGGTGGCAACGATCTTCTGATGTTAATTTGTCAATGAAAGGAGGTGTCCAGTAAGGTGTGAAATTATATTCATCATCTACACGCATAATGCAGGAAAAAAGAGTGTTGACGGCGAATAATTGTCCATCCTTGCCAAAGGATAAATCATGAATATCTAAAAATCCGGTGTGGTAAGTCAGACGAGGCATGTACAATGCGTCGTATTTGTTGGGTGATTTGGGATAATGCTTTGCTAAGGATGTTGAATTTTTAAAAACAATGATTTCATCTTTACAAGCTAAGGCAAGTTTATCTTTTTCTTTATCTAAAGCTACGCCCATAGGTTTAGGAAATGCTCGGGGCAATTGTATCAAGGAATTTTCATCTTTTGGAGAAATGAAAACCAATTTTCCTGCTTGATAGGTCGAAATAATAATGGAACAATTGAGTTTCAGGAGTATTTCTGGCAGTTGTGGTGTAAACTGACAAGCAAAGGGACTTAGCTTTTTATCGGTATGTTCTGGTTTCATTATTTTTTTTTAAATGCTCTTCAATCCACGTAAATAGAGTTCGTCTCTACTTAATTCCAAGTAAGATAATGTAATGGTTTTATAAAATAAAGAACATTTTATTCGCATTGTCTATTTATATTTTTTAGTGAAAATAAAATATTTGTCGTAATTGTCTGATAATCATAATTTTATTATATTGATAGTTGTTTTGTTGGCTTAGTTGTTGTGAGGTAATAGCTGGAAATAGAATAGGACAAAGCATTTTTTTTCTGCGTTAACATATCCAGTAAGGGATAATTGGAAAATGTGTAATTTGCAGACCAATTATTAAAGTTCATGAGTAAGGACAAAAATCAATCATATACAGCTACACAAAAAGCCTTGGCGTGGAGTGTACACATCTTTACCGCCTCAGGAATCATATTCGCATTATTGGCGATTATTGCCATCGCAAACCACCAATTTGTGGAATCCATGTATTGGCTCATTATTGCCTTTGTGGTGGATGGAGTAGATGGAACTTTGGCTCGCCGTTTCAAGGCAAAAGAAGTGCTTCCTTTCATGGAAGGAAAGAACATTGATTTTGTCATCGACTTCGCCACCTATGCCATCATACCCGCCTATTTTATGTACGAAGCTTTTTGGGTGGTGGATGGAGAAAAATACTACGTTCTTCCTGAAGCAGAATGGATCCGTTTTTCTTGCGTAGCTATTTTATTATTGGTATCGGCGGTATATTATGGCAAAGAACCGATGGTTTCCGAAGATATGTATTTTATTGGTTTTCCGGTGATGTGGAATGCTGTGATTTATTTTCTTTATTTCATTCTGAAATTAGAACCGTGGGTCAATTTTTTACTTATAATTTTATTTTCGATCCTTCATTTCGTTCCTTTGAAATGGGCATATCCCAGTCAGAATAAACATCATCAAAAATTGAATCTTCTTTTCGGAGCGATATTTCTCATCAGCAATGCTGGAGTATTATATTATTTCCCGAACGAACCCCTTTGGTTAAGAATTATTTCGGGTTTGTATCTCCCATATATCTTGTGGCACACGGTTTGGATCTCTTTCAAGAAATAATTTTAACCCATTTTCAATAGACTTTATTATACGGAGTTGTTTAAAAATGATTCATTAATTTGATTGCAAACCATTGATTCTTAAATTCTTCAGCTATTTTTCGACCCGTAGCTTTGGCTACGAATCTCAAAATAAGCTTCGACTTAGAAATCAAGCGATTACAATCATTTTTACCAACCATTCTTAAACAACTTCTACGAATAGTTTTTTATGGAAGAGAAATAACGCAATGGATTTTTTATAATATCCATTTGCCTATAATCAATTATTCGTAATAAAATCTAATATATCCCCACTTTCCAAATAGGGAGCTTCAATTTTTCCCAATTCCATTTTTATAAAATATTCTTGATTCGTATCATCTTGTTCGATGCTTAATATCAAACCATTTTTAGGAATATTATATTTTCGTTTGATATTCAAACCCAAAATAGAAATATCATCGTGTTTTTGGATATTATCGACATAACCAATTTTCACACCATTGCACAGAACCGAATTATTTTCTTGGATAGGTTGCCCATTTTCTACCTGAACAATAATGGGGTAATATTTCCACGGCAAATAGTCTTGATAAAATTTCAAAAGAGCAATTGTTGAAAAGAATAAAATGAAAAAGCCGATTCCGATTAGCGTATATTTAACCTTTTGTGGTCTGGTATTTGAATTTTCCATATCCGAAAGATAAATTTATTTTATAAATTCGCTCATATTTTTTGAAAAGCATAATAATTCTAATATTCGATGAAATACGATCCAATACCGGCTGGTCTCTTTAAATTGAATCGCATGCGATTTGCTAGACAGATGAAACCCAAGTCTGTCGCTATTTTTCATTCTAATGATTTGATGCCCAGGAACGGGGATCAATATTTTCCCTTCCGACAAAATTCGGATCTGTTTTATATGTCGGGTTTGGACCAACCCGAAGCTGTGGTCGTAATGTTTCCGAATTGTATCAAAGATGATTTTGAAGAAATCGCCTTCATCAAAAAAACAAATGATTATATCGCTACTTGGGAGGGACATCTTTACACCAAAGAAGAAGCCACGAGAGTGTCTGGCATCAAAAAAATATTTTGGTTGGAAGATATGGAGAATGTTCTCAATGAACTGATACTTCTAGCCACTAGGATTTATGTCAATTCCAATGAGAATGATAGATACAAATCGGATGTGTTAAGCAGGGATTTGAGGTTTACCCACGAATTGATGAAAAAATATCCCACCCATAAATACCATCGGTCACAGCCCATTTTGAAAAAATTGGCGATGATAAAATCCGAAATTGAAATTGCATTAATCCAAAGAGCTTGCGATATTACGAATCGAGCCTTCAGAAGGGTCTTGGAATTTACCCGTCCAGGGGTGAAAGAATATGAGGTAGAAGCAGAAATCATTCATGAATTTATTCGAAGTGGTGCCAGTGGTCATGGATATACACCGATCATCGCCAGCGGAAAGGACTCTTGCATCCTTCATTATAACGATAATAATAAGGTGTGCCAAGGAGGAGATGTTCTCCTCATGGATTTCGGAGCAGAGTATGCCAATTATACAGCAGATCTGTCTAGAACCATTCCCGTAAATGGTCGTTTTACGAAAAGGCAACGTGCAGTATATGATGCTGTATTGAGGGTGATGAACCAAGCTACAGATTTATTAGTGCCAGGAGGAACCATCGAAGAATATCACAAGGAAGTCGGTTTGATGATGCAGAGTGAATTATTAGGTTTGAAACTCATTACAAAATCGGATGTGGACAAACAGGATCCGAAGCGTCCGGCCTATAAAAAATATTTCATGCACGGAACATCGCATCATTTAGGATTGGATGTCCATGATCTAGGAAATCGATATGCTCCGTTCCAAGACGGAATGGTCTTTACTTGCGAACCGGGTATTTATATTCCAGAAGAAGGATTCGGCATCCGTTTGGAAAATGATATTCTAGTGACGGATCAAAATCCCATCAATTTGATGAAGGATATTCCAGTAGAGGCAGAAGAAATCGAAGAATTGATGAATGTAGGAGTAGCGGGATAAATTTTAAATTTTATATCTTGGCATAAATTTTCCAACATGGCATTCAGCGAAGAAATTAAAGAAACGGTAAAAGAATTGTCGGTACTCATCCGCCAATTGTATGGAATACGAGAAAGAGAACAGGTGTCTTACAAAGAACATCCGCTTTTTGTGAAAGATGTGATTCATGATTTGACCAATATTTCCCAAAATCTGGCGATTGCAGATCGCATCATCAGTGAACAAGAAATTGACTTGTTCCAATATGCCGTAGAAAAGATTTTTTATGCCAATGGAAGTGTGAATTATAAATTCATACAATCGATTAATCACCGATTCAAAACCTATAAAACGGAAGAACCGGAAATCAAAAGTCCGGTTTTAGTATTGGAAAGGGCGAAAAGGTATGATGCGAAGCAAGGAACCGAAACGGAACCCATTATACGGGCTCATTTAGTCACTTTTGCCGAAGCGATGGTCATGTCGGATGGTTTTGAATCTGTTGGTGAATTCGATGTTTTGGAAACCTTTAAGACTTGGGTAAATGGAGAAGGTTAGGGGCTTACTTTTTTTGCCCTTTTTCAATCCATGTTTTGAAAGTCTCTAGTACGGCAAACTCTCGCACCGATTCAAAACCATCTATAAGGGTAAGTGCTTCAGCGTATAATATGATGGCTTCTCGTATGGAGTTGGCATAATCCTTATTGTGATTTCGATCATATTGCTTGGCTTTCAGAATCATATAGATGGGGCTGTCTATTTCTGGCTCTTCACTTTCGAACTTAGTAATTTGTTGATCAATAGAACTTAAGAACTTGCGGTTATAATTATTTCGTGGAAAGAAAATTATCTTTAAAGCATGGATGAGGAAATCCTTTTCTACATCACTGACCACATGATCGGCAATGGCTAGATTGTAACTGATGTTAGAAAAATCCTTAAGTATATCCGAAATAAAGTCGGCATTTTTACTAAACGTGATTCGATCCTTTTCTCGAATGCCATAGACTTTACGGAGCTTTCGTCCTAGCTCTTGTAATACCACTGTTAATTCTTTGCTAATCTCCATGGCTGTATTTTGTGAAAGCCAAAAATACATTCTTTTTCTAGAAGTTATTCACAAATCATTTAATGATTTTCACAAGAAATTATCATTCCTTTTACAATACTTCCTCTCGGAAAGCCATTATATAGGCCTAAAACCGAAAATATGAAGAAGCTGATTCCTATTATCCTCCTTTCTTTAGGAGCCTTAGACCTTTGGGCATCCGAAAATTATGTACAAAACGAATTTGAACTGTGGGTCGAAAATCACACTTCCCAAAGATATATTGATCAACATAAATCGACAGCGATTCGTGAAATGAAACGAACCGGAATTCCGGCAAGTATCAAATTAGCACAAGCGATTTTGGAATCCAATTGGGGCAAAAGTACTTTGGCGACTAGGGCAAAAAATCATTTCGGAATTAAATGTCATAAAGATTGGTCGGGTAAAACATTCTATATAAAAGATGATGATTATGATAAGAATGGAAATTTAGTGAAATCTTGTTTTAGAGTATATGATAAACCCAAAGACTCTTTTGTCGCCCATTCCGATTTCTTGAAAGATAACAGCCGTTATCATCATTTATTTTCTTTGGAAAGAACCGACTATAAAAAATGGGCAAGAGGATTAAAAAAATCCGGTTATGCAACGTCTTCTACATATGATAAAAAATTAATTCAAATCATAGAGCAGTATCATTTGAATGTATATGATGAAAATAAGCATCCTATTGTGATGCAGGAACCAAAGCCAAATACAAAGCCGGATAAAAATAAAGGAAAAGGAAAATGGAAAAGTAAAGATAGGTGGAAAAAAACAAAGTCAGAAAAGAATAAAAATAAAGGAAAAACAAAAGGAAACGATAAATTCAAATATTTTAAAATTAGAACCATTAATGGTTTGGATGCAAGGATAGCCAGAGAAAATATGAGCTTGGAAACAGCAGCTGAAAGATTGGGTGTCGCTCCTTGGAAATTAATGAAAATAAATGATTGTGAAAAAAATCATATCTTTAAAAAAGATGATAATATTTTCTTACAACAAAAAGAAGATAAATTCAAGGAAGGGAAAAAAAAGCATCTAGTCGTTGGTCGTCAATCCATGCATTATATTTCTCAACGATACGGAATCAAATTGAAGGAATTATATCGGATAAATAAAATGGAAAAAGGAGAAGAACCTTATACCTATGAACATATTTACTTGAAAGGGAAACGAAAAAAGAAACCGAGGTTAGTTAATAATTAACAATGAATAATTCTATCATTATCAATTAACCATTAATTATTCAGAATCACATGGAAAATTATTCTTTCAATCCAACTCCTGAAAATAAATGGGAGCGAATAAAAAAATACATCACCAAAAAGAATCTAGGATTCGCTTTGCTCGGTGGAATAGTGTCGGTCTTATTATTTTATTATGCCATACTTTTTGGATTTTTTGGTCGGTTACCCCATGCCAAAGAATTAAGTGCCATTAAAAACCCGGTGGCTTCAGAAATTTATGCAGAGAATGGAGAACTCATCGGTAAATTTTATATAGAAAATAGAACACAAACCGATTTTGATGATATTTCCCCTTTTGCAATTCAAGCCTTAGTTGCAACAGAAGATGAACGTTTTTATCAACATGAGGGTGTTGATTTAAAAAGTTACGGACGTGTCTTATTTAAAACAATTTTAGGTGGAGATAAAAGCTCGGGTGGAGGAAGTACCATTAGCCAGCAATTGGCAAAAAATTTATATCCTAGAAAAAATTATTGGATTTTATCCATGCCCGTTAATAAAATAAAAGAAGCCATTGTTGCATCTCGTTTAGAAGACGTGTATTCTAAAAATGAAATTCTGTCATTATATTTAAATACGGTTTCTTTTGGAGAACGAGCATTTGGAATAGCGACCGCTTCGCAACGTTTTTTTAGTAAAAAACCATCAGAATTAAATATTGAAGAGGCGGCGACATTAATAGGGATGCTTAAAGCAACGTCAACCTATAGCCCACGGAAAAATCCGGAAAAAAGTAAAAATAGAAGAAATGTTGTTTTGCAACAAATGGCAAAATCAGGATATGTCTCCGAAGATAAATTAGCCGAAATACAATCTCGACCCCTTGATTTAAAATATACTAAAGAAGAACAAATTCAACAATCTGCACCTTATTTTAAAGATGTTGTGAGGAAAGAAATGTTGAAGTGGCAAAAAGAAAATCTAAGGGACGACGGTTCTTCCTATAATATATATACCGATGGTTTGAAAATACATACCAGCATTAATCCAACCATGCAAAAATATGCAGAAGAAGCGGTACAAGAACACATGGCCCAATTATTCAAAACATTCAGAGAACAATTGAATGGAGGGAAACCCTGGGGGAAAGATACGAAAATTATTTCTGATGCCATGTATAATTCTAGAAGGTATAAGGCAATGAAGTCGGCAGGCAAAAGTGAAGAAGAAATTAAAAAAGAATTTAATACCATCCGTCCCATGAAAGTGTTTTCATGGAATGGGGGAGAAGCAGAGGTGAATATCTCTCCCTTGGATTCCATCATGCATTATTTATATTTTATGAATGCTGGTTTTGTTGTGGTAGAACCTTCTACGGGAGAAGTAAAAGCGTGGGTAGGAGGCATTGACCATAATTATTTTAAAGTCGACCACGTCACGTCAAAAAGTCAGGTAGGGTCTACATTCAAACCCTTAGTGTATGCTACGGCATTGGAAGAAGGGATTTCTTCTTGTAAATTCTATGCTAACGAAAGGCGCATGTATCAGGACTATGATGATTGGTCTCCAAGGAATGCCAACAATGAATATGGGGGAGCCTACACCCTAAAAGGAGGGCTGACACATTCTGTAAATACAGTTTCTGTACAAGTTCTTTTTGATACGGGAATAAAAAATATTATAGCATTAGCCGAAAAAATGGGCGTTAAAAATAAAGTGCCCGAAGTGCCTTCTATTGCTTTAGGAACAGCAGAGTTGTCTTTGTTAGAAATGGTGGGGGCATACACTACTTTTTCGAATAATGGAATTTCTTCTTCACCAAATTTTATCCAAAAAATAGAAAATGGAAAAGGGCAATTAATTGTAGACTTTTCCGAAGAAAATAAAAAAAATAATAAAGAAGTTTTGTCTTCTAGGAATAATGAAAAAATGATTGAAATGATGAAATCGGTTGTGGATGAAGGAACAGGAAGAAGGCTCCGTTTCCAGTTTGGTTTGGAGAATGAAATAGCTGGGAAAACCGGAACGACACAAAACCAAACAGATGGTTGGTTCATTGGTTGCACACCTAAGTTAGTGGCAGGTGCTTGGGTAGGAGCAGAAGACAAACGCATCCGTTTTGCTACAACCACACAAGGACAAGGAGCAAGAACCGCCTTGCCCATTTGGGGGCATTTTTTTAAAAAATTATATGCTGATCCCATTTATGCCAATTGGGCGGATGCTACATTTTATCCGCCAAAAAATAATTGGGCATACCAAGAAAGTTGCCCTTTGTATTCAGATGTGATGCCGATAGAAAATACAAATAAACCTCATGGTTTTTTTGCTGATTTGAAACACACGTTCTTAGGATGGACGGGGAAAAGAAATAGAACCGAAAGTTTGGAAAGTAAATTGCTAAAAGAAAAGGCAGAGAAAGAAAGGGAATTAAGAGAAGAAAAGAAAAAGAAATTGCGAGAGGCCAAAAAGAAAGAAGACGAAGAAAAGAAAAGAAAAATTGAAGCGGATAAAAAAGCAAGGGCGGATAAAAGAAAGAAAAAAGAAGAAGCTCGGAATGAACGGAACCGAAAAATAAAAGAGAAAAAAGAAAGGGAAAGGCTCAAGCGTTTGGAAGAACGAAAAAGAAAAGAAGAAGCACGGAAAAGGAAAAAGAATCAACGGAAATAAAAAATAGATTGCTCAAAACAAGAACGGCATTTTGAAAAAGTCCAGAAACAATCTATGGTGTCGGTTATCATATGGAAAATTAATCCGATAAAAATAAGCCTTGATATTTTATTCGGAATAAGCAATCCGATAAAATAAAATAAAATAGCAAAGGGAGAATGTAAAGGATGGTAACCGATGCTACATCGTGTGGGATCGAAAATAGGTGAAGCTAGAGCATGATCCAAATCCACCAACATCGTTAAGGCTAAAATAAGCCATCCCTTTTCCCAATTCTTTTTGTCCCATAAAAAGGCAATGAAACCAATAAAAATAAAATGGCAAGAATAATGGAATATGCTTTGCATCATTATTAATAAAATGAATTTTAACGTGCAAAGGTACAGATAAAATTTTCTCATTGTTTGGCTTTCGTCGAAATTCATAAAAACGTTAAATAAACACGCTTAGCTATAAAATTGAAGCGAATGCAAGTTATTATTTCATACTTTTGATGACTCTCAATAGAAATGATAATGAAGCAACTTTTTACGTTTGTTTTTATAGGGTTGGCATTTGTCCTCCAAGCCCAAGAAAAATACACCATTAGCGGTTACATCGAAGATGCCAATACTGGAGAAAAACTCATCGAAGCCAATGTATTTGATGATGCCACGGTCTCAGGTACGGTCAGTAATTTATATGGGTTTTATAGTATAACCTTGCCCAAAGATACGGTGCGGCTTTCTTTCTCTTATATGGGCTACGCTACCCAAAGTTTCGAAATTTATTTGGATAAAGATATTTCCCTGACCATCCGTCTTGAAGATGAACTGACCCTTCAAACCATCGAAGTCACAGCAGACAAAGTGGAGAAAATCGAAGAACAAACCCAAATGAGTAAAATCGAAGTGCCGGTAGCCCAAATCAAAAGGATACCCCCCTTGTTAGGTGAAGTAGATGTGATGAAAGCCATGCAGTTACTGCCCGGAATCCAATCGGGAGGAGAGGGGACGAGCGGTCTGTATGTACGGGGGGGGAGTCCGGATCAAAACCTTATACTTTTGGATGGTGTACCTGTTTATAATGTGAGCCATTTATTCGGATTTTTTTCTGTTTTCAATGCTGATGCCATTAATAATGTCACCCTTACCAAAGGCGGTTTTCCCGCTCGCTATGGCGGACGTTTATCTTCGGTGATGGAAATTAATATGAAAGAAGGGAATATGAGAGAATATCATGGAGAAGGTTCTATCGGTATTGTTGCCTCCAAATTTACTTTCGAAGGTCCCATCGTAAAGGAGAAAACATCTTTTATTGTTTCTGCCCGACGTACCTATGCCGATTTACTCGCCCGACCTTTTATAAAAAGAAATACAGATGGCGAATATGGGGGCTATTATTTTTACGATGTTAATGCAAAAGTAAATCATAAATTCAATGATAAACATCGTTTATATCTGAGTACCTATTTAGGACAGGATGTATTTTATTTGCGATTCGATGATGGAGGTTATGAACAACGAGCCGGTTTTGATTGGGGCAATCTGACATCTGCCCTGCGTTGGAATTATATGATTAATAAAAAATTATTTGCCAATACCACCCTCACCTTTAGTCGGTATCAATTTGATCTCGGTTCCGAAGTTAGGGAAGATAATGAAAAATATGGCTCCAGGTATACATCCGGAATTAAAGATTGGGGCGGCAAAATAGATTTTGATTTTTTACCCAATCCTAACCATTATATTCGTTTTGGGGTAAATGCTATGCATCATACGTTCAGCCCGGGAGCGTTCCAGCTAGAAGTGGATGATGTGAACACAGATTTTGATTTGGATACAATTATAGGTTCTCAGCCTACTCGTGCTATGGAGTATGCGTTATATGTAGAAGATGATATGAAGTGGGGGGAGAATTTTAGTGCGAATATTGGGTTTCACTTTTCGGCATTCCAAGTAAAAGGAAAAACCTATGTTTCGCCACAAGCAAGGGTAGGGACAAGGTATTTACTGCCGGGAGCGAATGCGATAAAAGCATCTTTTTCCATGATGACACAATACATCCATTTATTGACGAATGAAGGTGTTGGCCTCCCTACGGATTTATGGGTGCCATCAACAAATACAGTTAAACCCCAACAATCTTGGCAAGTGGCATTGGGTTGGGCGAAGACCTTAGGGACAGATTATGAATTAACCGTTGAAGGGTATTATAAAGGAATGAATAATTTATTATCCTATAAAGAAGGGGCAAGTTATTTTTCTTTTTCTGATTGGGAAACAAAAGTGGAGCAAGGAAAAGGAGAAAGTTATGGTCTTGAATTTTTTGCCCAAAAGAAAAAAGGAAAAACAACCGGTTGGATTGGTTATACATTAAGTTGGAACAATCGACAATTCAAATTTATCAATAGCGGAAATAAATATCCTTTCAAATACGATCGTCGACATGATGTTAGTGTGGTCGTTTCTCATTCTTTTAATGATAAAATTTCTTTGTCGGGTACTTGGGTGTATGGTACGGGAAATTCAATTACATTAAATGAAGCCAGTTATTTTGCATATATACCGTTGGATGGAGATGATTCCAATCATCAAATAACAGAAATAGAAGTTCCGGGCGAAAAAAATAATTATAGAATGAAGGCATATCACCGTTTGGATATTGGTGCTGATTTTAGAAAAGAAAAGAAAAGATACGAACGTACTTTTTCCATAGGAGCATATAATGTTTACAGTCGTAAAAATCCATTTTTTATTTATTTTGATAATTCAAGGAATAAATTTAAACAAGTAAGTTTATTTCCTATAATCCCTTATTTTAATTATAGCTTCAAATTTTAGTCGGATGAAAAATAATATAATTTATATCATATTCATTTCCTTTTTTATGAGTTCTTGCGAAACCATCGTAGATTTTGAATTAGAACCTCATGAACCACAAATGGTGCCACAGTGTTTGAGTAATAACCTGAAAGGACATGTTCTAATACATGTTGCAAAAAGTAAGGGGATTCAAGAAAGCGGCTCCTTGGATTTTATTCATGATGCGAATATTCTTTTAAAGGAAAACGGACAAATTATTTGTGAAAATCCTTCGAGCCTTGACGTAGGGAATTATATCTGTTCAGGTATAGAACTTGTAGAAGGCGCTGAATATGAAATGGAAGTGTCCCACCCGAATTTTAATACAATTAAAGCAAAACAAATCTTGCCTTTGATGCCTGATATTGAATCAGCAACCTATGAAAAAGTGGGAGCTTATGACCCCTTGAGAGACAACGATTATGATAGGATGAAAATCGTATTTAATGAACCGGCAGTTACCGAAGATTATTATCTGGTGCAAGGATTCATAAAAAATAAAACAGGGCCCGATGAAAAGGCGTATTCCCTCTGGACATGGACAGAAAATCCACTACTAGAAGAAACCGTTAATTCTGTTGGGCTAATCTTTACCGATGAGGCAATGAATGGAGATAAAGTAGAATTGGATCTGAAAGTTGACAATACATTTATAGAACCATCTGAGCATGATATATATATAAAATTAAGTCGAATTACTCGAGATAGGTTTTACTACATGCGTAGTATGCGTTCGTATGAAGAATCGACTTATGTTCCCTTGGCTGAGCCGGTAACCATCCATTCTAATTTTACTAACGGTTATGGTATTTTTGCCCTAGAATCTGCCAATATGTATTTTATACAATAAGTGGTTAAATTAAATGATAAATGCATCTGTCAGGTTTTAAAAACTTGACAGGTGTAAAGTATAAAAATGAAAAAGAAAAAAATAATATGCACTGTTACGAATGATTTAACCTACGATCAAAGAATGATTCGCATTTGCACCTCCTTATCGAAGGGAGGATATGATGTTTTGTTAGTAGGGAGGAATAAAAAAAAATCCATCCCCTTAAAGAAAAGAGATTTCCAACAAAAAAGGTTGAATTGTTTTTTTGAAAAAGGAAAATTATTTTATTTGGAATACAATATTAGATTGTTTTTCTTTTTATTTTTTTCTTCTTTTGATATTGTCAATGCCATAGATTTAGATACGATTTTGCCAGCCTATTGTATGTCCAAAATAAAAAGGAAACCTATAGTATATGATGCTCATGAATATTTTACGGAAGTACCTGAAGTAGTGACCCGTCCTAAGGTTCAAAGAATATGGAAAAAAATAGAACAACTGACCATTCCTAACATCAAGTATAATTATACCGTTTGTTCTTCTTTGGCAGAATTGTTCGAGAAAGAATATGAAACATCTTTCGGAGTTATTCGCAATGTTCCTTTTCAGACAAAAAAATCAGAAATAAAAAATAAAAAAGAACCAAAAATAATTCTATACCAAGGAGCATTGAACGAGGGTAGGGGGCTAGAAGAAATGATCGACGCCATGCAAGATATAGAAGGAGCCGAATTTTGGATGGCAGGCGAAGGGGATTTGTCGGAGGAATTACGAGAGAGAGTCAATAAGAGAAAAATAAACCATAAAATCAAATTTTTGGGTTATATGCAACCTGAAGATTTGCAAGAATTAACGCCTAGTGTATATGTAGGTTTGAATTTGCTTCAAAATAAAGGTTTGAGTTATTATTATTCCCTAGCCAACAAAGCCTTCGATTATATCCAAGCACTCGTGCCCGCCATCCACATGGATTTTCCCGAATATCGAAAAATCAATCAAAAATATGAAATCGGAATCCTAGCAACCAATTTAGAAAAAGAAACCTTGGTTGGCATCATCCAACAATTAATTCAAGATGAAGATTTATATCAAAGGCTCAAAGAAAATTGTCGAAAAGCAAGAAAAGAGTTTATATGGGAAAAAGAAGAGAAAAAATTATTGGCTCTTTATAAAAAAATCGGATAACCTTTAATTTATTATTCAATTTCCTCATTCGGAATGTCTAGAACAGGAGAAGGAAAATAATCTGTACTATTTTCTTCGATTAATTTTTTCAAATTATTCATGTTTTCATCTTCTTGAGATTGCATTGTACCTTTCATGAAAAAAACCATAGATTTCATGAACATACCGTCCCCTTTTGTATCCGTAGAAGATTGGATAAAAGTTTTACCATCTTTACTTGTAAAGTCAACCTTATAATTCATATTCATAACTCCTTCCATATTGAAATCCATGGATATGTTCTGATTGGGAGTAATCGATTTAATCGTTTCAAGAATAATTGACTCTTCTCCATTCTCATTAAAAGTGTATTGAGTAACCGCACCGACGGTTCCTTTTTTACCACTTACATGTTCTATTTTTGTTATCCCTTTAAGCCATTGCGACAATTTACTTTCATCATTCATAACCGCCCAAGCTTCTTCAATTGGTTTATCAACAGTTACTTCACTTTGATAAGAAATAGAAGGAACTAGAATTCCTATACCAATAAATAAAACAAATAAAAGAACAATTATTCCAACTATATATTTTAGATATTTCATACGGCAAGATTCAAATTAAGAAAATAGATGAAGTGAAAATACAAACTTTTGGAACGTTTAGAACAATTCCAGTAATGTTTTTTGTTA
>JAHDDR010000021.1:14501-16442 GCA_020629255.1 Saprospiraceae bacterium
TTTTTTGTTACTTTTTCATCAGGAAAAAGTAAAAGAAGACCCAAGCACCAAATAGCTCACTAATCCTCCCCACTAAAATTCCCCTTAGCAATAACAGCCAGCAAAACACCAAAAATAATCATACCCAAACGGATCAACAATCCAATCAATCCACCCCACTTATCAATCCAAACCAGATAAGATGCCTGAACGCCCACAAGACTCAAAGAAAGGGCATACATACCCGAGAAAAAGAGGAAGAAACCGATAACGGTCATAATGGTTCTACTACGATTACTAAATTCCATACTGCAAATTTATAATAAAACTACGTTAAGGAGATAAGGTTCTCGCATAAGTCGACAAATAAAAAACGTATATTTGTACCAACAACCAAACTGTCTGCCAGATGATTCGATTGATCGAATGTCCGAGGGATGCGATGCAGGGCATCAAGGAGTTCATCCCAACGGAAAAAAAGGCGAAGTATATCAACCAGTTATTGAAGTGTGGCTTCGATACCATCGACTTTGGTAGCTTCGTTTCTCCGAAAGCGATCCCTCAGATGAGAGATACAGCAGACGTATTGTCCCGCTTGGATTTATCCGTAACTCAAAGCCAATTATTGGCCATTGTTGCCAATAAAAGAGGAGCTGATGATGCCTCCAAATTTGAGGAAATCAAATACTTAGGCTATCCTTTTTCCATTTCGGAAACCTTCCAACTCAGGAACACCAATGCCACCATTGCAGAATCGTTGGATAGAGTAAAAACCATCCAAGAAATCTGTGTGAAACACAACAAAGAAATGGTCTTGTATATTTCTATGGGTTTCGGAAATCCGTATGGTGATGCTTGGAATGCAGATGTAGTCATGAAATGGACCAAAGAAATATATGATTTAGGGATTCGGATTGTTTCATTGTCGGATACGATAGGTGTATCGAACCCCGATTCTATTTCCTACTTATTCAGCAACTTGATTCCCGAATTCCCAGAAGTGACATTCGGAGCCCACTTACATACCGAGCCTCATAATTGGAAGGAAAAAGTGGAGGCAGCGTACAAAAATGGTTGTATGAGGTTCGATGGAGCCATCAAAGGATTTGGTGGTTGCCCCATGGCAAAAGACGATCTGACCGGCAATATGCCGATGGAAAATGTCATCATGTATTTTAATGATTTGGAAGTCGAAAACAATATCGATATGGATCAATTCCTAACAGCAATGAGTTTGGCCTACGATACTTTCCCCGAAGAACACCCGGCATAAAATCTTTTCTATTTTAATCTTCCGATATGACTTGTTTAGAAATTGAATTCGGTACACCCGCCTATGATGAATTGGTGAAATTGAGAGATGACATTTTAAGAAAACCTCTGGGCTTAGAATTCACAGCCGAATACCTTTCCAAAGAATATAAAATGTATCATTTGGCATGTTATACATCTGATATGGAATTAGTCGGCGGCTTGGTGCTTCAGCCCAATAGCGAAGATGAAATTCAGATGCGGCAAGTAGCTGTTTCAGAACAACATCAGAAAAAAGGAATAGGAACCCTCCTTGTACAAGCTTCCGAAGAATTAGCCATAGAAAAAGGCTTCAAACTCATGATGATGCACGCCCGCGAAACCGCCGTTCCTTTCTATGAGAGATTAGACTATAAAAAATACGGAAAAAGGTTTACGGAAGTGAAAGTCCCACACTTTAAAATGAAAAAGGAATTGTAATTTTTTATGGGTCTTTTACCTAATGGGAAAATTCCTTCACAAAACAAGTATGAAAAACACTGATTTTTACACCAGAAAAAGTCACCATAATTTATATTTTTCGTATTGCTCTTGATTTTTTATTTTAGTTCATTTTCCATGAGTTACAAGGGTTTACCTTCTTTTCTTTTCTTTGCTTTCTTATCTTTATATATTTAGTTCTTCTGTTATATGTTCAATGAAAAATAAAAT
>JAHDDR010000021.1:16542-34843 GCA_020629255.1 Saprospiraceae bacterium
AAATCTATATTCATGATAGGAGAGCAGCGTAGCGGTTCTAATTGAGACCAAGGATAGTGGCACCCATCCTCTACATATATTGCAACGGTTTTATCCGGTATTAAAACAATATGGGGATTTAAATAAAGAAAATAATTTTAGTCAATTAATAAAAGATGTATTGACTTTAGTAGAACGAAACCCCGTTCCTTGGAATGGTAAATTACCTTCTTTTACTGAAGTGAAAGAAAAATGTAAAGAAAATAGTTTGGTTGCCATTTTTTGTTCCTTAATGGAAGTTTATGCAAGCAATGAAAATAAAGATATTTGACTTTGTAAAAGCATGCAAAATGTAAAATGGGGAAAAGAAATTGAATCGTACCAAGAGGAACCTTTATATATTTATTTGTATAGGGATCCTAGAGACGTCGCATTATCTTTTTCTAAGGCTATCGTAGGAGAAAAGCATCCTTATGCCATTTCGAAAAGATGGTTGGCCGCCCAAAAAAGATGCTTGGAATTTGGAAAGCGAATTCCTCAAAATAGATTTTTGACAGTATCGTATGAAGAATTGGTCCGTTCTCCAGAAAAAATATTGAAGACCATTTCCGACCGGTTTGGTCTGAAGTATTCTAATGAGATGGATTCTAATTTTTTAGCTTCTCGTACAATTCTAAAAACACATCCAATACATTTTCTATTCCCTTGATAATGTTGTTTTCATTAGATGTGTTTTTTTGTAAATCATTACAATGATAAATTAAAGATTGATCTTTTAATCCTATTTTTTGGTTTGGATTTTTTGCCGTTAAATGGGAGTCTAAAATATCATCATCTTTCATTTTATCTTTCTTGTTGAAAGACAGGTTTAATGTGAATTTTTCTTTTTCACCTAATTTTATTTCTCCTTGGATGAACTGCCAAGCATTCAATATTTTCTCTCGGATATTTTCATCTAAAATATGATGTAATGTTTCTGGGTCGCTGCTTTGGATGAGGAATCTATCATCAAAAACAGGATTACCTATTTTTATATCCTGGCTTCCGATTATTTTTCCTAAGCTGGTTGTTAAATTTTCAGGCTTTAATAAAAAATAATTTTTTGTAGCTTGCGGAATAGAGATGGAAATACTCATTTTTTTTAATTGGTATAACCCGAAAAGAACTAGAATAAATTCAGCATCATTGTATTTTCCTTTTAAAATAATATCATTTTGTTTTCCTGGATAAAAAGGATGAAATTCTAAGTCGTATTTTTTTGCAATTGTTTTCATTCTCGTTATAATATTTTGATAAGGAGAACGATTGAACCATGCTTCTGTAATTATTTTTTTTACTTGCTTTAAATGTTCTACTTTTTTAAATTGTGGAAAATTATCACTTGTTTCATTAAATACAGAAACATTGGGAGCCGTATGGAAAACAAGACTTCCTTGGTCGTTGTCATAAATGGGATTGGTTATTTTATATATTCTTTCATAAGAATAACTTTGTATTCTTGCAGAGAAAGATGGCTCATAAAAATAAATTCTTTTCTGTGTAGCTACTTGCCACATGCCTTTGTAAAATTTAAAGAATACAGCCAAAATGGAAAAGGAAAAAGCGATTAAAGTTCCTGCAACAACATGGACGTAAAAAAGAAAAAAGAAAGAGAGGATCGCAAGTAAAAGCATAGGGAGAAAATAAACATTCAAATTTTGATTTATCCCTTTACTCCAAATTACAGTTTCGTCTTCATCAAATTGATGTCGGATTTTATCGGGTATATTTTTTTGGGTTTCCATAATTAATTATAATCTTCTATTTTTTGAGATAATTTCATCATCATATTTAAAATGAATTCGACGTGTTGTACAGCAAGCGAAATATTTTTGAAGGTAGAAATATAATCGCTTTTATAACTAAAAGGAGAAATGAAATCCGGAATTCTATTTCTTTCCTCTTCGATTTCCTTTTCGCCTAACAAATGGGCATCAAGAATGTCTAGGTTGTCTTTCGGTTTTTTCTTTATTTGCGTAGAAGCAAATTCTTTTTCTTCCGTTCCAAGCAAAATAGTTCCACCGTATCCCTTTAATGCTTGTCGGATGCCCCTTGTCATTTCATCATCCAAAATAGTATGCAAAAAATCCTTGTTATTACTTCGTATAATAAAATGCTTGTCAAAAGATGCATCACCAATCTGGATATCTTCCGCACCTAATTTTTTTCCGATTCCATCACCGAAGCCTTCGGGCCTTATATACAAATAATTTTTAGTTTCATTCAAACAGCTAAAATGAATGCTCATTCTTTCCATGGTTTGTAAACCATGTAATTTGAATTCAAAGTTTTTGCCGTTTATTTTCCCGTAAATCCGTAAAGGATCTTTCCCGAAAGGAGTGAATGGAATAAATTCCAAATCATATTTGAAAGCCCATTTTTCAAAAACTCGATTTATATTTTTATAAGGAGATTTGCTGAACCAATGATCCACGATATCATTTTTTAAAGCATAAGGACTAATCTTGGGAGAAATGCTATAATGTGCATGGAGCTCTTGCGGTGATTGTCTGAAAGGAAAAGAAATAGAATAATATAATTTTTCATTTTCGACATGGAAACCATAAATATTTTTGAAATGTGTAATGGTTCTATTCTTTTCATGGCTTCCTCGAATAATACGTTGGTCGGTAATAATAAAATCCATTTTTTTATTATTACCCGTAGCAAAAATCAAGACCATCCAAAAAATGAACAAGAATAAAACAGGAATGGGGATTTCAGGGGGTAAAAGAAGAAAGGAAACCACAATTCCCAATATGATGAAAGGCATTAACCAATTATTTTGGAATACTTTTTTTTCAGGGTTCTCAAAAAAATGCAACACCTTTTCTCCTTCTTGGAGTAAGGGTTTGAATTTGTCTGGTATTTCGTTAAAGGGTATCATCTTAATTTCGATTTTTAGAAAGATAAGACTTCCTTTCCTTCTATTCCATTCTTCTCGATATATACTTGAGAAAAATCTATTTATGGAAATTAAAAAAGCTCTTAGATAATATTCTAAGAGCTTTTTTAATTTCCATAAATAGAAAACTAACTCACAACCGGAGTAGCACTATATTTTTGAACAAAAGCCTTCATCTCATCCACCATCTTAGGAGAACCGATAACGATAGAAGCCCTCTGGTGCAATTCCGTAGGCTGTATTTCCATAATTCTTTGCAAACGGGTAGTAATGGATTTTCCGCCCGCCTGTTCCATAATGAAAGACATCGGATTACATTCATACAACAACCTCAATTTCCCATTTGGATACTTTCGGGTACTCGGATAAAGGAAAATTCCTCCCTGGAATAAAATTCGATGGATATCCGCAACCATTGTACCGATATAACGCAACCTCAAATTCTCATCACTGCAATTGTCGACATATCGTCTCATTTCCAAATCGAACTTACTATAATATCCTTGGTTCAAAGAATAATATTGACTTGATTCAGGAATTTGGATATTTCGATGAGAAAGGCAAAATTCTCCGATACTAGGATCTAAAGTAAACCCATTCACACCATTTCCAGTTGTGTAAACCATAATAGTTGATGTACCATAAATCACGTAGCCGGCAGCCACTTGTTCTGTTCCTTTTTGTAAGAAATCTTCAAGGGTGCAAGAGCCGTCTTCAGGGCTCACCCTTCTATATATACTAAAAATGGTTCCCACAGAAACATTCACATCAATATTGGATGAACCATCTAAAGGATCAAACAAAACAACATATTTGGCACTCTTACTAGCTATCGCAGGAATATTGACAAAGCTTTCGTTTTCCTCTGATGCGATACCACAGCATTCACCACTATTGCTCAGGCATTCAATCAATTTGTCGTTGGCATACATGTCCAGTTTTTGAACCGTTTCCCCCGAAGAGTTTTCTTGTCCATGGACACCAATAATGTTGATGAGGCCGGCACGGTTCACTTCTCGGTTTACGATTTTGGCAGCCACACCAATATCCCGCAATAAACCGGTTAATTCTCCGGTGGCATAAGTAAAGTCGTTTTGTCGTTTGATGATGAACTCATCCAGTGTAACAATTCTGTCAGACATAAATTAAATAGGTTATTGTATAGTAATAGGAAGGGTAAAATTAACACATAAAACCGAAAGCCCCAACCCAAATTCATCTTATTCTATTTGTCAGATAAAATTAGAACGATGAAAAAAATGAAGTAGATGCTTTTATTTTGAAATCTTTTGTGTAAATTAAAGCCATTATACAATGAGAAATCCAAACCTCTATGAAAACCGAAGCGGTTAACCAACTAGGTTTCTTCCGCCATCTCTTTCTGCTGATGGCTCTATTCCTTATTCCAAGCACCGATTTGGAGGCTACCCATATTGTGGGGGGCGAAATGAATTATGTATGTTTAGGAAATGATGACTATGAAATTACTTTAACTGTATTTCGTGATTGCGAAAACGGAATACCCAATTTTGATAACCCCGCACACATCGGAATTTTCGGTTCGGATAATGAGCTAGTGGATGAAATAGGTTTTCTGGGAGTAGTAGATATAGATTATATTCTGGATGACACCTTGGATCCCACTCTATTCGACTCCTGCCTAGTCATTCCACCGGATGTTTGTGTGGATGTTACCACTTATGTAGATACAGTATCACTGCCTTTTAGAGTAGGAGGATATAATGTGGTCTATCAGAGATGTTGTAGAAATCATACCATTAATAATATAGTTGCTCCGGATAGTACGGGGGCAACATATAGCATTTATATCACAGAACAAGCATTGTTGGAATGTAATTCGAATGCCGTGTTCAAGGAATGGCCACCGACTTATATCTGTCGGGATGAACCCATCCTCTTTGACCATTCCGCCCTCGATCCCGATGGGGATTCATTGGTGTATAAATTATGTGTACCCTTACATGGTGGAGAATTTTCTTGCTATCCTAATAGCAATACAATACCGCCTTGCCATGATGTAGATCAACCCTGTGGACCCCGGCCTTGCCCGCCCTTCAATCCGCCCTTCAATCCCGTGGTTTGGGATGCCCCCGAATATGGACTTTGGAATGTATTGGGAGGAGTTCCTTTGAGTATCGATTCCGAAACCGGGTTTTTAACGGGTATTCCAGATTCTACCGGCCAATATGTAGTAGGGATATGTGTAGAAGAATATAGGAACGGGGTTTTGATTTCCGAAACTAGAAGAGACTTCCAATACAATGTTGGAGTATGTGGAGAAGTCATTTCTTCCTTCTTTGCCCCCGCAGTAGATTGTGATGGTTTTTCAGTTGATTTCGATAATCAAAGTGAGAATGCTCCTAATTATTCTTGGGATTTTGGAGACCCATCCACTACACAAGACGTTTCAAACCAACAAAGCCCCACGTATGTATATCCAGATACAGGATTATATCAGATTCAACTAATAGCCGGACCGAACGAACTTTGTGCAGATACATCTTATAGTACGGTGTATGTCCAACAACCATCTTTATTTGTAGATTTTGATTTGAGTATTATTGATGGATGTGTTTTTCCGGCACAAGTATCTTTCGACGATTTGACCTATGATACGATCTCTACCTTGGTCGAATGGGATTGGCAATTCAGTAATGGAGATTCTTCTGATCTGCAAGATCCCGTTTGGTATGTTACCGAACCGGGAACCTACGTTGCCGAATTAACCGTAACCGCAGCCAATGGTTGCCAAGTATCCCATACAGATGTCATTAGTATTGATGTTTTGGATTTGGCTCTAGAAGATACCATGCTGATATGTGCAGATGATTTTGCTATTTTAAATCCGGGCACAGATCCATCATTAACCTATACCTGGTCGCCGGGCAATACCCTGAACAGTATCAATGCACCCAGCCCCATCGCTACTCCTCTAACAACCACAACTTATTATGTAACAGTAGAGGACAACGAAGGCTGTTTTTATACAGATAGTATTTTAGTGAATGTCTTTGATTTGGTGGTCAATTTTACCAGCCCAATAACGATTTGCCCAGGAGATACCATTCCCATCCATGATGGTATAGAACCAAATCTGGATTATTCATGGTTCCCGAATACAGAATTGATTGCTTCCGAAACAGGGTCACCTTTGGCATACGATCCTGAAGGAGGTACCTATTATGTTACCGTTACCGATCAAATTACCGGTTGTCGTTATATAGATAGCGTTACCGTGATTCCAAAAGTCATCGAAAACATTTCTCCGGATGCTGAAATTTGTGAAGGGGAATCGGTTTCACTGAATAATGATGGAGTCCCGAATATGAGTTATGGGTATGAATGGTTTCCGGACACAGATCTCGATGATCCATCTAGCCCCAATCCAGTGGCTTCGCCAGCTACAACGACCACTTATTATGTGAATATCAATAATGCAGTAGAGAATTGTGAAATCACAGATTCGATTCTCGTGATCGTTAATCCGGCACCTATTAGTGCAATAAATGATGTGACCAATTGCTTGGATGAAGTAACAGAACTTAATCCCTTCGGAAGCACCCAGTACGATTATAATTGGTTCCCTACAACGGGATTAAGTGATCCCACATCTCCCAACCCTATCATTAATTTGACGGAGCCGGCAACATATTATATTACAATAACGAACCCTGTTACCTCTTGTGAAACCTATGATACGATCCAAATAGATGTGCAAGATCTAATGGTCAGTTTTGCAACACCCTTGACGGTTTGCCCAGGCGATACTATTCCGCTTCACAATGGCACAGAACCTAATTTGGATTATGTGTGGTTTCCCGACGATCAAATGATCAATCCGAATACAGGGACACCACTTTCCTATGCTCCTCAAGGGGGGACTTTCTACGTAACGGTCACAGACGAAGTAACAGGGTGTACATATTTGGATAGCGTAATTGTTATTCCTAAAATCATAGATGAAATATTAACGGCAGCACAAATTTGTGAAGGGGAATCTGTCGAACTCAATGATTTACCCAATCTGAGTTATGAATATGAATGGTTTCCTTCAACGGGATTGAGTGATCCGACGAATCCTAATCCTATTGCCACACCCGAATCCACAACACTTTATTATGTGAACATTAATGATGATGCAACAAATTGTGAAGTATTAGATAGTATTGAAGTGGTGGTCAATCCTTTGCCAACCAGTGCTATTGCCGATGTAGAGGGCTGCCAAGATGAACCTACAGATTTAAATCCTTTGGCTAATTTGGAATATCAGTATAATTGGTCTCCTTCATTGGGGCTTAGCAATCCGACTGATGCGAATCCAACAGTAACGGTTTCTGCTTCGACCACCTATTATGCGACCATTGTTGATCCACTCACAAATTGTGAGACCTACGATACAGTAAATATTTTTATTCCTGAACCCATAACCGTAGAGGCAAGTGATGATGAAATTGGCTGTGAACCGGAATTGGATATTTCTGCAACAAGTAATACCGCCCAATCTTATGAATGGTTTGAAGATCCCGCATTATCAATAGCTGTGGGAAGTGGTTCCGATTTGACAGTAATGCCTGGAGAAAGTAGCACGTATTTTGTCTTGGCTACCGATAGCTACGGCTGTACAGCTGTTTCTTCTGTAACAGTAGGAAGTCGACCCGTAGATGTGGAAGTACCATCGGCTATTGAAATATGTGCTTTTGACAGTTTAAGCCTAGGAGCGGTAAATATGAATCCGGATGATATTTTAGAATATAACTGGGCTCCTTCCGAAATTTTAGTGGATGGAGCAGGAACGGCAAATCCAACATTTTATGTATCCGATGATGAAATCATTACTTTAATTGTAGACAATCAATACGGTTGTGCTGATACAGTAATGATACCTGTTGATGTAATAGAAAATTCCTTAGATGTCATTGCATTAGCAGAACCGGATTCCATTTATTATGGAGAGAGCTCTCAATTGGAAGCCAATACAAATGCTCCCACCAATTATCAATGGACAATGGGTGAATTGTTGGATGATGATGGAATCCAAAATCCTTTAGCTACACCACTAGAAACGACAACTTTCCATGTTTTTGTGGAAGATAGTTTGGGATGTAAGGATACGGCATCCGTAACCGTTTACTTGAAAAATTTCATCTGTGAAGAACCTTATATTTTCGTTCCGAATGCCTTCACCCCAGATGGTG
Source organism: Saprospiraceae bacterium (assembly GCA_020629255.1). GTDB lineage: Bacteria > Bacteroidota > Bacteroidia > Chitinophagales > Saprospiraceae > JAHDCE01. The sequence continues at coordinate 24,682 of JAHDDR010000021.1, forward strand.
ATGGGAACAACGATCGCTTCAAGGTGAGAGGAAATTCCATTGATGAATTATACTTGGCGGTTTATAACCGTTGGGGAGAAATGGTTTTCGAAACTCGGGATTTGAACATCGGTTGGGATGGAACTTTTAAAGGGAAAGCCATGCCGCCGGATGTGTTCGGATATTATTTACAACTGAAATGCTTGAATGGGGATGAATATTTCAAAAAGGGAAATGTCACACTAATCCGTTAATTTGAACTAAAACAAAGGTCAATTGAAAAGTAAAACATACATATGGCTCTTTTTGTGTTTCATGATGACAATGGGTCTACAAGCCCAAGACATACATTTTACACAATTCCAGAATGCTCCTTTGTACCAATCGCCGGCGATGACGGGGCTGATGTCTGCAGATTATAGAATCAATGGCATTTATCGTTCACAATGGGAATCGGTGCCGGTTCAATATAGAACATTTGGTTTTGGGTTTGACATGAAAATCCTAGAAACCAAAAATGGTGTGCTTGGGGGTGGTATCCTGATTAACAGAGATCAAGCTGGAGATTCTAAATTAGCATTGACTTCTGCTCTATTATCTGCTGCCTATACCGCAAAATTAGGAAAGAAAATACTCTTGACATTGGGTGTGAATGGAGGCGTTGCACAGCGTTCAATTGATTATTCTGCCTTGACATTCGACAATCAGTTTAATGGCGATGTATTCCTTCAGGAGAGTTCGACAGGAGAAGACATGAGTGATAATCGAAATTTTTATGGAGATATAGGAACTGGTGCCAATTTTCGATTCCAATCCAGTAGAAGAACAAAATTCGATATAGGAGCAAGTGTCTTGCACCTGAACCAACCCAATCAAGCTTTTAGGGATGAATCTTTAGAAGGCACTCAATTACCCATGCGAGTTTCAGCTTACTTAAATAGTTCATTTCAAATCAGTACTCGTTCTGATATTCTGGTAAGAGGATTATTACATCGTCAATCCACGTATTCCGAAAATGCGATAGGCTTAGGATGGCGTCATCATTTATCCTTTAAGAAAAGCAAAGAAACAGCCATTTCTTTTTCTACTCATTATCGCTTTAGCAGTGTAAATAAAGATGCGATTAACCCGATGATAGAATTCGAATATGGGAGTTGGAAAGCAGGATTGTCTTATGATGTAAATATTTCCAATTTCAATATTGCCACAGATAGAAGAGGTGGCCCCGAGATTGCGGTTATCTATACCATTACTAAAGTGAAACCACTGCCAGAATATAAAGCTTGTCCTATTTTCTAATACCCAGCTCTATGAAAGGATATATTCTTACCATCATTTTGTTTTTATCTACTTTGAGCATCGTTTCAGGGCAGACCTTCAAGCAATATGTAAAAGCAGCAGATAAATCCATGGTGAAAAAAGATTATTATTCTGCCATGCGGTATTATCAAGATGCGATGAGTATCAAGGATACAGATGCCGAATTGCACTATAAATGTGCGGATGCCGCCAGACAATTCTTTGCCTTTTCCATTGCAGATGCTCATTTCGCCAAGGCTTCTGAAATGGCGGGTGAAAATGAATTCCCCTTGTTGGATTTTTATTGGGCAGAAGTCAAACAAACACTTGGAGATTATACAAAAGCAGCCGAATTGTATGATGCTTATTTCACGAAGGGAATAGGAAGTGAAATGAACCTCGAAAAAGCGGATATGGAGCGTAGAGCTTGCGAATGGGCTGCCGGTCAATCTCCCGATCCCGATACCCAAATTGAACGATTGAGCAAAAAAATAAATTCCAAATTTTCAGAATTTGCCGGTTCGTGGCAACAAGATACCCTTGTTTTTGCTTCTCTCAAATTCAAGGACGAATCTGTTCCGGAAGATAGAAGAGTATCAAAAATATTGTATTCTACGGATACGGAAACACAACGAGGAAAATCGGTGAGGATAAGCGGGATTCCAGAAAATAAGAACATAGCCAACGCTACGTTCGATAGGGAAACGAACACCATGTATTTCACGATTTGTAATTATATCAATACAGTAGATTTACATTGTGATATATATCGTTCCATTCATAATGGTCGGAAATGGATAGCAGAGAAACTACCCGAAATCATCAATATGGAAGGGTACACCCATACACAACCCGCATGGTCGAATATTGAAGGCTGGAAAGGATTGTTCTTCACATCGGATAGACCCGAAGGAAGGGGAGGGCTTGATGTTTGGTTTGCCAAACACCGATCGGCAGACGCTTTTGATGAACCCATCAATATCACTAAAATTAATACACCTTTTAATGATATCACACCGAGTGTGGACAATACCAGTGCTACACCGGTCTTATATTTCAGCTCGGATGGTTTGATTGGTTTTGGGAATTATGATGTGTATTATTCGACTTGGAATGGAAATGCCTGGGCAACGCCCATCAATATGGGAATGCCGGTCAATACGGGATATAATGATGTCTATTTCTGGATGGATTCTAAGATGGAAAAGGCAGTGGTTTCATCCAATCGCCCAGAATCAGAATCCATGTTGAAAGAGGACCCTGCCTGTTGCAATGATTTATACGATTTGAAATTCCTGGAAAAGGAATTGTTAGTCGTCAATGAAACACCTAAATCTGAACCGGAACCAGAGCTGGTTCCTACACCCCAACCAGAACCCAAGCCGATTCCAAAACCCGTTCTGGTTCCAACACCGAAATCCGAGCCAACTCGTCCGGCTCCCGAACCGGTTGTGGTTACAACACCTGAACCCGTTGTTAGACCTCAACCCGTTCCGGTCCCAACAAGAACGGTAAGTATTTCAACCATCCTACCCGTAAAAGTTTATTTTGATAATGATGAGCCCGACAAAAGAACGACACGTACTCGTACAATAAAGTCTTATGCCCAATCGTATAATGAGTATTTATATCGAGAACCTGTATTTTATGAAAGATATGGCGAAAAATTACCATCTTCCGAAAAGTCGGAAGTGGTATCCCGTTTATCCGATTTCTTTAATAATGATGTAAGAAAAGGATATTCGGATTTACAATTGTTGAGCAGTTTGGTTTTGGAACAATTATCATTGGGTAAAAATGTAACCATTGAAGTAAAAGGGTTTACCAGTCCTAGGGCTAAAACCAAGTACAATGAATATTTGGCTCAAAGAAGGACTTCGTCCTTGTTAAATTTTTTCAAGGCGTACCAGAATAAAGTTTTTGCTACTTATCTGGCTTCTGGAAAATTGAAAATTGTAGAATTACCTATTGGAGAAATTACGGCTCCCGCAGGTATTAGTGATGTGCTGGAAGACGAAAGAAATTCTATTTATAGTCCAGAGGCATCAAGAGAGAGAAGAGCCGAAGTGGTAGCTGTCAAAATAGAATAGGACTGTCACTTTTTATCCCAAAATAATGTCGTTTTATTTCTAAATTCAGGTTTTAGGCACAACTGTTGAGATTAGAAGAGGAAGGAACTTCATTCTTGTTTCTTTTTATATTAAAAAATCTCATATTTGTGGAATGTTCTTGAAACCATGAACCAAGAGAAATTAATGGCATGAAAATACTACACCTTTACCTTGTTTTTGTTCTTTCGTTATTTTTTACATCAATTTCGGCACAAATTGTACCCGATTTTTCGGCAAGCCCATTAACGGGCTGCGATTTTGAAACGGTTACCTTTACCAATTTGAGTACCGAAGGAGGGGTTCTAATCAATTGTGGAGGCGATTATACTTACGATTGGGATTTTTCCACAGGACCGGGAACGGGAGCGATTCAATGTTCTCCGGGTAATATTTTCGATACCCCTGGAGTATATACAGTATGCTTAACCGTAACAAATAATATTACCAACGAAACCCAGACAGAATGTAAACCGGATTTCATCACAATATACCCTCTACCAGAACCTACCTTCACATTCAATCCAAATTCAGGTTGTGTCCCTTTGGAGGTTTGTTTCGAAAATACAACTACATTACAATCTGGAAACTTAGTTACTTGCATCTGGGATTTTGCCGATGGGACAGTAATTACAGATTGTAGCACGGCTCCAATCTGCCATACATTCCAAAATGCAGGAACATTCAATGTTTCTCTTACCATTATTGATGACAATGGTTGTGAACCCCAAACCATCGTACAACCCGTTGTGATAAGTCAAATCCCGACAATAAATGTTACAGCAGACCAAACATTTAATTGCACACCACCATTAATAGCTGATTTCACGAACAACAGCCCCAACCAAGGAAACATGACCTATACTTGGAATTTTGAAGGAGCAAACACAACCTTTTTCCAAGGAGCGGACCCTCCTCCGATTACTTGGAGTACAGAAGGCTTGTTTGATGTTACAGTAATTGGTGTGAATAATGTTACAGGTTGTAGAGATACCCTTGTTTTGGACAATTATATCAATATTGGAAGTTCAGTAGATTTTAATGTAAGTAACTATAACCTTTGTTTGGGATCTTCGGTTTTTTTAACAGATAATTCTGGTGGTACTCCAGTTGGCTGGACTTGGGATTTTGGTGATGGTATTGGAACATCTAATCAGCAAAACCCCTCTTATATTTATACAGCTCCAGGGTGTTATGAGATTACACTGCAAGTAAATAACGGACAGTGTGTAGGAGCTTATACAGATCCTGTTTGTGTAAATATAGAAGCCACCCCAAATGTTTCTTTCACAAATGATAACCCTGTTGGTTGTGAACTGCCTCATACCGTAAATTTTAACTCAACAGTTTCTACAGGAGTAGGGCAATACCAATGGGATTTTGGAGGACTCGGGACATCAAACGCCCCGAACCCTACTTTTACCTTTGATTCTTTAGGTAATCATATTGTAACATTAACAGTAACGACACCGGGCGGGGCTTGTACTACAACTTATGTCGATTCAATTCTTATAGAAGAAATAGATATCCAACTGACTAGCAGTTCTGTTGAGGGATGTGTGCCAGTAACGGCAACATTATCAGAAAATTCCAATTCTATTACACCCATTGTCGATTGGGTTTGGATGATACCTGGGTTGGACACCATTCAAGCTCAATCTCCAACAGTAACAGCTACGGATACAGGTTCTTATGATGTAATATTACAAGTAACGAATGCTATGGGATGCGTAATGTTGGATACGTTTCCAGCATACATACAAACGGGTGTTCCACAAGATATTGATTTTGTGGCAGACCCCTTGCAAACTTGTATTGATACCAATATTGTATTCACAGATTTATCTAGCCCTTTCGTTGATGAATGGCTTTGGCAGTTTGGAGAAGGTCCCGAATCAACTTCTACAGAACAAAATCCTATACATGAATATATAGATACTGGATTTTTTGAAGTCTGTCTAACTGGTTTCCACAATGGATGCCCCAATACTATATGTAAACCGGATTATGTTTATTTGATTCCGCCAAGAGCAAATTTTACAGATACTTTTTTTTGTGATAATCCCTATTTTCACATATTTACAGATAAATCTATAGGAGCGGATTCCATCTTTTGGGACTTCGGAGTAATTGGAGTAGATACCGATACAACGTCTATTGCTAGTCCAACTTTTACTTTTCCCGATACAGGCGTTTATATAGTTACACAGACAGTATTTAATTTTGGCACAGGATGTCAAGATGATGAAATATTCATTATCCATGTATCCGATCCCCAAGCAGATTATATCATTACAGATACCTTAGGCTGCGTTCCCTTTGTTCTAAATTTGGCAGATACATCACGTTCTGTATCTTTCTGGGATTGGACAGTACTCAATGGAACCATTGACGATCCCACATCTCCGAATCCAACAATTACATATAATTCTCCAGGAATATTCCCGAATGATATTCAACTGACAGTCTCGGATACTTTTGGGTGTGCAGATTCGTTACTGTTTTCTAGTTCGATTTATGCCAATGAAATAGTAGCGGATTTTGCTGTTTCTGATACTGTAGGTTGTGTTCCCTTCGAATTGTTTTTAACCGATACCTCCACCGATTCACTATTCAATATTGTATCATGGGAATATAACCTAAACATTGGCGATGGTTTTGTAGATTATGGAGGGCCAGATCATTCATATACTTATACTCAAGATAATTCATATCTGATTCGTTTAAGAGTTACAGATGAAATTGGGTGTTCAGATACAAAGAACCTGATAGTTACTGCTCAAGATGTCTATCCGGCATTCGAAAGCGATACTTTTGCTTGTGCCAACCAAGATGTTGTGTTCAATAATATGAGTACAGGAGCAACAGATCTTACTTATCTATGGGATTTCGGTGATGGCAGTACCTCTACCGATGAAAACCCAACCCATGTTTATACGGCTGAAGGCTTTTATGACATTTGCTTAACCGTTACGGATTCTATTGGTTGCGATAGTACTCTTTGTCTACCCAGCCATATTGAAATTGCCAACCCCATTGCCGATTTTGAAGCGGATACTACTTTCGCATTTTGTCCTCCATTGGTTGTGAATTTTACCAATTTGTCTCAGAATACAGCTCCCGGTGGTTATACTTGGGATTTCGGAGACAATACTGGCTTATCAAATACAGATGAACCAGCTCACGTTTATACAGGGGCAGGTGTATACGATGTTTCATTAATAGCCACAAGCCCTTCTGGTTGCCGAGATACATTAGTGATTGATGATTATATTGAATTACTCGGACCAGTAGGATCATTCAGCTTTTCTCCAGATTCAGGCTGTGTTCCCCTTACGGTTACATTTGTTACTGAATCGGCAGCTCCAGTATTACATATCTTGGATTATGGTGACGGAAGTCTTGATTCTAGTGCTACAAATGTAACTCAAGATACTTTTGTATATACTTATATGATTGCTGGAGATTATACACCTGCTTTAATTTTAGTCGATGATTTAGGGTGTGATCAAGTTTTTGCCTCAGATAGTTTGATCGTAGTTGAAGATTTACAAATAGACTTTATGGCTACAGATACATTACTATGTGATGGCGGAACAACAGATTTTATCAGTGATATAAACACAAGCGAACCCATAACATTTTTAGAATGGACCTTCGAAGGACAAACGCCCTCCACTTCTACAGATTTGAATCCTTCAGGCATATCTTACAATAATTTTGGAGAATATGATGTAACCTTAGAAGTAAGTAATGGAGAGTGTAACCAAACCGTAACCAAACCAAACTATATAGATGTGGGCCCCAACCCGATAGCGGCATTCACTCCGAATCCATTAACAGGATGTGAGCCGCAAAATGTTACATTTACGGATCAATCTACCCTATCCCCCCCTGGGTTCATTAATGAATGGAATTGGGATTTTGGAGATGGAGATTCTTCCCCAGCAGCAAATCCTTCACATAACTATCCGAATCAAGGAACCTATACCATTACCTTGGAAGTAACCACGAATGATGGCTGTAAGGATACAACGGATCTAGATATTGAAATTCTTACAGTTCCGGAAGTGGCAACATTACCCGGAGGTACCATCTGTATCGGGGAATTCTACCAGTTAGAAGCCCAAATTGTGTCTGATCCGACGGGAGTGACCGTAAGTTGGGATAATATGGGTACGCTAAGTTGTTCTGATTGTTTGACACCCGTTGCCAACCCTTCAGTAACCACAACTTACACTGTAACCATCACTCATCCGGGAGGGTGTACTGATACCGATCAAGTTACAGTAGATGTGATTCCTTTCCCTGAACCGGACATCGGATTAATACCAGATATTGCTATATGCGAAGGAGAAACGATTCAGTTGATCGCTTCTGGAGGGACGAGTGATCCGAGTTCTTATCAATGGGATACTTCAAGCCCGGGATTGAGTTGTTATGCTTGTCCGAATCCTTTTGCAACACCTACAGTATCTACAGAATATATTGTCTCAGTTACCGGACCGGGTGGTTGTTTCGCAATAGATACTACATTTGTAAATGTGTTCGATCCTACTCAAGAATTCGCCGGTTCGGATAGAATTGTTTGCGAAGGAGATACCGTAATACTTGATTATGGCGGATTTGGGAATAATCCAAGTTGGTCTCCTTCAACGGGACTCAGTTGTGTATTCTGTCCTTATCCGATAGCTTCTCCTATGGTAAATACGACTTACACCATTACAATAGATGATCCGATAGCCGGTTGTAAAATATCGGATACGGTTCGGGTAGATGTTATCAGCTTGGCTGGAATAGATGCAGGGCAGGATGTGGAAGTATGCAGAGGTGATCCTGTACAACTTCAAGGAACCGGCTTTGGTACTATTTCTTGGTCTCCTTCAGCCTTCCTTAACGCAGATGATATCCTCGACCCAATAGCTACGGTAACTGACGAAACGACATTCTATCTGACAGCAACGGAAGGTAGTTGTTCCCTTACAGATTCCATAACCATAGGTGTTTTGGATTCTGCAACTGTTTTTGTTCAGGATCAGACGATTTGTATTGGGGATAGCACCGCATTTCTTGCAACGGGAGATGCTACATCATTCAGTTGGTCACCTCAAGAAGGCTTATCCGACCCGAATAGTGCGAACCCGATTGTAAATGTCCAAGAAACGACAACCTATACCGTAACGGCTAATTTAGGGTCATGTCCATCTGCATCGGAGAATGCGACAGTAATTGTAAACCCACTGCCGGATGGGGCGTTCATTTATCCAATCTATAATTATTTTCCAAATAATCCGGTACAATTATTCATCGAAGAAGAAGATGAGAATGCAGGATTGTATGGTTATGATTGGACACCCGGTTCCGATTTGTCTTGTGATGATTGTGCTGCACCCATAGCATTGTTGGATACAGCCTTGACAACGGTGTTTGATATTCTAGTCACTAATTTGGAAACCGGTTGCCAATCGAATTTAACGACAGAATTGAAACCATTGAGTGGTTGTAGTCCGGATATCCTTGCTGTTCCCAATGGATTCACACCCAATGGGGATGGAAATAATGATGTATTTTATGTAAGAAGTACCGCCGTGGTAGACATTACCATTTTCAGAGTCTTTAACCGATGGGGAGAATTGGTTTTCGAAACCAATAATATCGCACAAGGATGGGATGGAACCTTCAACGGCAAACCGGTAAACCCCGGTATATATGTATATTATGTCCAGGGGATTTGCCCATTGAATAATTCCGAATTATTGAAGAAAGGGAATGTAACCGTAATCAGATAAATCAAGGAAAAGATGAAAAAACATATATTACTATTTTTATTTTGGATGAGTTTTATGATGATGGGGCAGGCTCAAGATCCTCATTTTTCCCAATATCAGCATACCCCGATATGGCTCAATCCGGGCTTGACGGCACAGATGGAGGGAGACATGCGGCTCATCGCCAATTATAGAAGTCAATGGAGCAGCGTAACTGTTCCTTACCAAACGGTTTCTTTATCGTATGATATGAGAATCCCTAAATATTTTGGGAAAAGTTGCAGCTATTTCGGTGCCGGTTTATTATTAATGAACGATCAAGCTGGGGATTCTGATTTTAGAACCACAACAGGGCATTTGGCATTATCGTACCACCAATCATTAAGCAGTAAAGGCAAACCTACTTACATGAGTTTGGGTGCCTTGATTGGTGGCGGACAAATGGGGTTTAATCCGGAAAAATTATATTTCGACAACCAATTCAACGGAGAAGGGTTTGATACCGGTTTATCCAATGGCGAAACCTTCGATCGTACATCGTTTTTCTATCTGGATATTTCTGCCGGCTTGAATTTTTCCATAGCCATCGGAGATTTGTCGGGTGTGTCTTTTGGTGTGGGGGCACACCATCTCAACCAACCCAATATTTCTTTTTTGGATGATGATGCAGAGCGAATGTATACAAGGATTTCGATTCATGGAAATGGTTCTATTCGTTTAGGAAAGGAAATACCATTGGCTATCATTCCTTCTTTTGTTTATCTAACTCAAGGGCCGCACAGCGAAATTACAACCGGAATTCTCGCAAAATGGATCGCCAATGAAGATTTTGCCTTGTACGGTGGTGTGGCATATCGGAGTTCCGATGCCATCATTCCTATGTTCAGAATAGACTATAAAATGGCATCCCTGGCATTTAGTTATGATATGAACAATTCGAAACTCGCTACCGCTTCTAACAACAATGGAGGGATGGAAATTTCCTTGATTTTCCAACCTAAAATCTTC
>JAHDDR010000021.1:34943-36920 GCA_020629255.1 Saprospiraceae bacterium
AATCATCCCGAATTTTCATTGGATTGAAAATTCGGGATTTTTTTTAGAGTTATCGTATTAGCCCTTAGTTATTGTATGAGTGATTTTTTTTAGGTATTTTATTGGTTTTTAACTTTTTGAAAATCAGTAGTTTAATTTTATTTTTGTAAATACTGTTTTTTTATCGAAAGACAGTAGGGTTTATTTGTACTTTTTTGAAAGGAATTATAAGTTTTACTTTGTAATAGGAAATACAATGCAGTTGAAGCGAGTATATTATTAGTTACTCTGTAGTGTCCATTAAAAATATAAAAAGATGAAACAGTTACATTCCTTTTTTATCCTAAGTTTAAGCCTATTGTCCTTCTTTTCGGTTACAGGGCAAGACATTACCATTTATAGCCAAATAGGTTTGGATAACTTTGACCAGAGCATTACCACATTTAATGGTAATCTGACGCTTTATAGTTTAAGTGTTGAAAATCCAATTGTAGATTTATCCAATCTATCTAATATTACAGAAATAACAGGTTATTTAGAAATAAAATTTTGTGATAACCTTACGGATTTGGATGGCTTGTCGAGCCTTACCTCTGTTGGCGTGGGGGTAGATATTAAACATAATTCTGCTTTATTGAAGGTGGATGGCTTGTCGAATCTCACCTCTGTTGGTGGGAGTTTATCTATTACTGGTAATTCTGCCTTACTGAATGTGGATGGCTTGTCGAATCTCACCTCTATTGGTTGGAGTTTATCTATTACTAGTAATTCTGCTTTATTGAATGTGGATGGCTTGTCAAGTCTTACATCTGTTGGCATAGGGGTAGGTATTAAATATAATTCTGCTTTATTGAATGTGGATGGCTTGTCAAATCTTACCTCTGTTAGTGGGAGTTTAGCTATTACTAGTAATTCTGCTTTATTGAATGTGGATGGCTTGTCGAATCTTACCTCTGTTGGTTGGTGGTTAACTATTACTGGTAATTCTGCCTTGTTGGATATTCATGGCTTGTCGAATCTTACCTCTGTTAGTGAGAGTTTATCTATTCAATTTAATGCCTCTTTAAAACATTGTTGTGGTATTCAGAATTTATTAAATACTCCTAATTCAATAGGAGGAGTAATTTATATTTCTAGTAACGCTTCTCCTTGTGATAGTGAATCAGAAATTGAGGGAAGTTATTGCGGAGAATTATTCGTAGATCCTACTGCAACGGGATTAGGGAATGGAAGTTCATGGCAAAACGCTTTTACAGATTTAAATGATGCACTGCCCTATGCCAGTACTATAAACGAGTTCGTTCACATTGCCGAGGGAACTTACCTCCCCTCGAATACAGGACTTCGAGGAGCCAGCTTCGACATTCCATCTGATATTACCATCCTTGGTGGGTATCCGTCAGGCGGAGGCACTCGTGATGCGAAGACCTACAAAACCATTCTTTCGGGCAATGTAGATAACGCTGTATCTATATCGGGAGACTCCTACCATGTAATGACCATTAAAAATGCAACTAATGTATTGATAGATGGTGTAACCATTCGAGAAGGAAACGCTAATGATGCCAATTCCTTCGGTCGTGCTAGAGGTGGCGGACTTTTCATTAAAAACGCTACAGTAGAATTAAAAAATGTGGATGTGAAATGGAACCGAGGAATCTATGGAGGAGGAATATTTGCCACAGAGTCTGTAGTAACCGTTAGACAGTCTGAGTTTAAGAAAAACAGGGCGGATTATGGTTCTGCCATTTATTATAGTTTTGCTTCTGAGTTATATCTATTGCGTTCTAAAATAACAGATAACACATCTAATGTGCGTTGTGCCATTGAGTGTAATAACGCAACGAATACACAGATAAAAAACAGTCTTATTGCGAACAATGCCTCGACCGATGCCAACGCCATAAGTTTCATTGTCACTAATAGAAATGTCACTGCCCAAATCCTGAATTCCACCATTTTAGGAGAAACCAAAAATAAAAATTTAATCACCTATCA
>JAHDDR010000022.1:0-34242 GCA_020629255.1 Saprospiraceae bacterium
TAACCGTAGCTAAGGCTACGATTTTCGGAAAATGCCTTGTATATTTTCAAAATCTATAATTTCCCGTTCATAAAAAACTATTCGGAATAAAGTCTATTGATTACTTCCTAAGAATTATATTTTTCAATCACTTTTGCACAGGCGGCATCTAACATTTGGTACACATTTTCGAAACCATCATCACCCCAATACGGGTCGGGTACAACTTGATTCATTCCCGGTTGGACCATATTCATGATCATCTCCACTTTGCTCTTTTGTCCCTCGTCAGATGCCATTCTGATAATGTCTTGGTAATTGGAGGCATCCATAGCAAAAATCAAATCATAACGATCTAAATCCGAAGCTTGGAACTGGCGTGCCCTTTGGTCGGTAATATCTAAGCCATGTGTTTGGGCGACGTCAATAGAACGTTCATCGGGTAATTTACCCACATGCCAACTACCCGTTCCGGCAGAATCGACTTGCCAATCCAGACCATGTTCCAATACCTTGTGTTTCATAATACCTTCTGCCAAAGGAGATCTACAAATGTTTCCTAAGCAAACCATTAATATTTTCATTTCATTCTGATTTAGGTTCAAAAATAAAAAAATAAAAGCAAGACTTTTTCAATTCGAGCCAAGTTGTAACTTCGCACCCTCTTTTAAATAAATCGACGATTTGCCAGTAATACTTCGTTATAGTGTATTTTTCTTTTTTCTAGCATCTGTTTATTGGATGTTAGACATCATATTACCCTATATTCTTCCACCCTTTCCCACGACTATAGATTTCTTAGCACTAAAACAACATGTCATTCATCAGCTTCATTGGAGAGTAGCATTTTATATCCATATCATAACCGGTCTGCTGGCTTTAATGTTTGGAGTTACCCAATTCTCAAAAAAAATTATGCACAGATACCCTTCCCGACACAGGACGATAGGTAAAATGTATATTATAATGGTCTTGATATTAGCGGCTCCCTCTGGCTTGGTCTTAGCATTCGATGCCAATGGTGGCAACATCGCCCAAATCGGTTTTATGGTACAGGCCTATTTATGGTGGATGTTTACTTTCCTCGCCTATCATTCGGTTCGGAAAAAATTATGGGAACGACACAGTATTTGGATGATTCGCAGTTATGCCTTTACCCTTTCAGCGATTACCCTAAGAGCTATGACCTATTTCTTTGATTCCTTAGCACTACCCCTTCATCCTAGCGAATGGTATATTTTTTCTGCTTGGGCAAGTTGGGGTATAAATATCCTTATCGCAGAAATCATAATCCGTAAAGGAATTGTCAATTATTATTTGGATGAATAAGGGATAAAGGACTATTGGGAGTAATTTTTTATTTTTAGGCATTCAAACTGTCCATGATATGCGAAAATATGTATTGCTCTTATTTTTTTGTTGGAATGTCTGTAATGTAAATGCTCAGAATTGCGAATCACAAAGATATCAATTCCAAATATTTTCTGATGTTGATGTAGCCTATGATGTGATTTATTCCAATGCCGATCCTTATGATATTTTAAACCAGGACAATCCCCAAGACTATGGCTTGGATATTTATCAACCGGTAGGAGATCCTCTTCAAAAAAGACCTGTTGTATTCATGTTTTATGGAGGCAGTTTTATAAACGGAGATAAATCGGATGCGGATATTGTAGCTTGGTGTGATAGTTTGGCAAGGTATGGATATGTAGCAGTCGCCGTAAATTATAGACTGGGTTTTAATTATGTAGATTCGGGGAGTCCCATTCGGGCGGTGTACCGAGCGATGCAGGATCTAAATGCTGCCGTTCGCTTCATGTTGGAGTTTCAAGAAGATTATCGCATCGATCCCGATCATATTTATTTAGGAGGAAAAAGTGCAGGAGGTATTTTGGTTTTGCATAGTACTTTTATGGGAGAAGAAACCGATCGTCCGGAAGAAACGTATGGTACATTACTTGAAGGATCTGACTTGGGGTGTATTTCTTGTTCTGGAAATAATTACCAGCATGATTTCGAAATAAAAGGAGTGATCGGTTTGTGGGGAGCCATTGAAGATTTGAATAATATCACATCCGACGAAACTATACCAACCCTGATGGTTCATGGTGACGATGATTCGGTAGTTCCCTATGATGAAGGGTATCCGTACACCGGACAAATCCAATTGATATTTCCTTATGTTTATGGTTCACAATCCATCCACGAACACATGAATAATTTGGGATTATACAATGAATTTTATTCCTACGATTATGGCGATCATGATGTATATGGTTCTAGTGATTTTCCCAATGAAAATTGGTTGGAAATTTTCGAACGGGGACATTCTTTTTATTATAAGACTCTGCAATTCCAAAGCCCCGAACCGATGGGGGAAACGCAAATCGATATAGGAACAAGTCATGTATATAACGTTGTGGGTAATCCAAATTCTGAATTTTGTTGGGAGGTAGCGGGTGGAACCATCACCAATGATCAAGGAACAGAAATAGAAGTACAATGGAATGCAACTTCAGGAATGGTATCGGTTACAGAAAAAAACGAGTTGGATGTAGTAGGTGAAGTATCCACATTAAATATTGGATCGACAACCCACATAAATAATCCAAAAAAATTAAAAGGAATAAAAATTCATCCCACTTTATTATCTGAAAATGATGCCCTCCATATTATTTTGGATGAATCATTACAACAGATCAATTTATCGGCTTCCATTTTTGATGCTCAAGGAAGAAGAATAAAAGATGTTAATTTTAGAAATAATTATTCTTTTTTTATTGAAGGATGGGCGAAAGGAATTTATTTTTTAAGAATAACAGATGGCGTTTCGGTTTCTGAACAAAAAATTATCATTAAATGATGAAGTATAAATTAATTATTTTTTTCCTTGGATTGTGTTTATTCATCCAAGCACAAAATTGTGAATCGGAACGCTATCAAAAAGCAGTTTTCAATACGGGGATAGTTACAGAAAATATTATTTATGGCTCTGCCGATGTGTATGATCCATTAAATATTCCTTTCGAATTTAATTTAACGATGGATGTTTATGAACCGTATGGAGATACGAGAGAAAAACGACCCGTTGTTTTTATGTCTTTCGGAGGAGCTTATATTATTGGTGATAAAAATCATGCAGACATTGAAGCTTGGTGTGATAGTTTGGCTCGTTATGGTTATGTGGCAGTGGCATTGAATTATCGTTTAGGATTAAATGCCATCAGTCAGGGAAGTGCTATACGGGCGATGTACCGAGGCGTTCAAGATACGCGTGCGGCGATTCGATACCTATTAGAATTTCAAGAAGATTATAAAATTGATCCCAATCATATTTATGTAGGAGGAGAAAGTGCAGGAGCCATTAATTCTTTGCATACAGCATTTATGGAAGAAAGTGATCGCCCACAAGAAACATTCGGAATTCCTTTAGAACCTTTTGATTTGGGTTGCTTGGATTGTTCCGGAAATAATTATCAACACAATTTTGAAATAAAAGGAATTATTGATTTATGGGGTGCCATTTTGGATATTAATTATATAGAACCCAGCGAACAAATTCCTACATTAATTATTCATGGCACAGATGATGTTATTGTTCCGGTTGATGAAGGCTATCCTTTTGTCAATGATTTCCAACTCACATTTCCGTATTTATATAGTTCCGAATCCATCCAACAAAAAATGAATGATTTAGGAATTTATAATGAATATTATCCGTATCAAGGACAAGGACATTTATTTTATGGTTTACCAGATGGCGTCATTACTTTTCCCAACGAATTTTGGAATCCGGTTTGGACGCAAGGACATGAATTTTTATTTAGAACTTTACAATTTGAAACACCAAAACCACAAGGAGAAATACAACCCGCAATAGGACAAAATTATACCTATTCAATAAATGAAAATCCAGGTTCGATCTATTGTTGGGAAATTGTAGGGGGAAATATAGTAGCCGATAATAATTCAAACATTGTTGTACAATGGAATGGAGGAATGGGAGAGATAAGAGTAACAGAAGAAAACTGTATTGGTGTAATTGGGAATATTTCAGAAACACTAGAAATCGATGCCGTTTCATCCCTAGAAGAAAATGAAATGTTACCAGGTTTAAAAATTATACCTACTCTTTTATTCCAAGGAGAAAATATATTTTTAACATCAGAAAAAAATAAAATAAATTCCATCTCTATTATGGATATTCGAGGAAGGAATATTTTTTCAAAACAAATAAATCAGCATTATTTTGAATTATCAACACAAAAATTTAATTCAGGTTTATTCCTATTAAAAATAGAAATCGAAGGGAAAATATTTTTTCAAAAAATAGTGATAAAATAAAAAAAAAGGAGCCGAATGGCTCCTTTTTTTATTTTTTATTCATCTTCAAATAATCCGTAGCATTCGACATAGAAGAATTCATTTTTAATTTTAATACCTCTAATGTTTCCACCTCTTTTTCATAATATTTAATTCGCTCCTTAATCGGAGTTTGATCCGATTGCCAATTAAAATTATTCATCCAATCATACATTAATTTATCAGCAGCATTCAAATCTTTTTTCAATAAAGAAATTTCTTTTGAATTTTCTTCTGTTCGGGTACTATCCAATTCTTCGGTCAGTTTTCTAAGCGAATTAATTTTCGGCATGGTTTCAATATCATGCAAAACATGGATTTGATCCAATAATTCTTTTTCTCGGGCATTGTCTGGGTTACAAGAAAAAAATAAAAAAGTAGAAAAAAATAAAACGAAAAATAAAGAATATGATTTCATAATATTTAATTTGAGATGGCTTGTGAAATTATTTAATAAGTTCTAGTCATACTTTCAGGAACACAAATAATAAAATCTGCTTTTCCTTGATTTTCTTCAGAAATAGTAGAAATATCTTCTTGGGTTACAACCGAAATAGCCATGATTTTTGTTTTGGGTTTTTCTTGTTGAATGTACCAAGCAATGCCCTCGAAATTATCAGAATGATAAGCCCCATTAAAATGAATGAAATGCCCACCCTTCAATAAATTTTTAGAAATAAAATGCCCCATGGTTGCATCTTTTACCGCTTGGGCATGAGGGAAATTTACTCCACCATGTCCATCGCCACTCATATCCAATAATGCCTTATAACCGGGTAATTCGAGATCCACTTCAATGGGAAGGGGTGGTAAAAATCGTTTCGCTTCATCACTCAAAGACGCTAAAGAATTCAATCCTTTATGAAAAACCATAGAAGCATATCTTCTTGGAATATTCGTAGCCACAAAACCCGTATTATTTTCTTTGGCAAATTCTAACAAAGGTTTATAATCCGTTTTATAATTCGGCCATAAACGCACCTCGTCTTCAAAATTCTTTTGTCGGATGGCTCCGCTCAAATATTCATTCAATAATAATTGATTATCGGATTCGAACATTTCCGCTCCCAAAATTACCTTTCCTTTACTTTGTTGGAACAAGTCTTTGGTAAATTCCAATTCCAACCAATGAGCAATCGGATTGTCATGCAATTCACCAAAAAGAATGACATCGGCTTTTTTTGCCTTTTTTAAAATCTTTTCATATTCCACTTTTTTTCCTTCCTTATCATAAATAATATAGGCAGGCTTTTCTGAAGGACGAAAAGAAGTAAAAAGCATAGAAAAAATTAAAATGAAATATTTCATAGAATAAAGATTTGATCATCAGATTTAAATCAGGATACAAAAATAATTCTAATTCCTTTCCGAGTGATATTTTTATCAACAATTCATATTGTGGGGAGTTTAGATAATTTATGGTTATTTTTGGCAAAATGAATTAGTAATAAATGATTGAGTTATGAAAAACTATTGGATTCTTTTTTTATCCATCTTCATCGGAACCAACCTGAATGGACAATGCTACAATTTGGTATGGGCAGATGAGTTTGACGGAACCAACCTCGACCTGAATAAATGGAGCTATCAGACGGGGGCTGGCGGATGGGGTAATAATGAATTACAATATTATACCGATTCTAACAATAACGCCTATGTTTCGAGTGGCTCATTGAAAATCGAAGCAAAAGAAGAAAGTTTCAATGGAGCCAATTATACTTCGGCAAGAATCAGAACCATTGGACAAGGAGATTGGACCTATGGAAAAATGGAAGCATCCATTAAATTACCGGAAGGGCAAGGAATTTGGCCCGCCTTCTGGATGATGCCTACAGAAAGTGCTTATGGAGGTTGGCCCACAAGCGGAGAAATAGACATCATGGAATATTTAGGGCATCAGACCAACTCTGTTTATGGTACTTGCCATTTTGGAAATAGTCCGACCGATAAAAGTTCTTCGGGCAATTGGCACAACATATCACCCGATTCTTTTGCAGATGGAGAATATCATCATTTCATGATAGAATGGGAGCCCACCCAAATCCGTTGGTATGCCGACGGAATCTTATACCATACCTTCAACGCTTCGGATGTGGGCAATTATCCTTTTCCCTTCGATCAAGATTTTCATTTTATCCTAAATATTGCCGTTGGAGGAAACTGGCCGGGCAATCCCGACAACACCACCGTTTTTCCTCAAATGATGGAAGTGGATTATGTGCGGGTATATCAACAAATGCAAGATATTTCCCTTACAGGTGATTTTATCGCGGAGCCGAATCAATCAGGAGTGGTATACCAAGTACCCGATATGCCGAACACGACTTATACTTGGCATGTCCCTTATGGAAGCACTATTGTATCGGGTTTAGGAACGCATGAAGTTGTGGTGGATTGGGGAACCTACCAAGGAATTATAGCCGTAACGGTAGATAATGATTGTGGAAACATTCACCTCTTTGAACCCGTTACCCTTACGGCCAACCAAACACCAAATCCCGGATTTGAAAATAATTTGAACCATTGGTATCCCGACAACTTCAACGGAGCTTATGCGGCTTGGAATATAGATACCTCAAATCCCCACAACGAAAGCAAATCCATGTGTGCGGATGTGACGGCTGTTTCTCCCAATGTTTGGGATGTTCAAATATCACCAGAGCTAGTCGATTTGATAGCAGGGGAAGAATACACCCTCACGTTTTGGGCAAAGGCAAATACTTCGGGCAAAGCCATGTCGATAGCTCTCATCCATCCGACCAATTACACCTATTACACAGGAACAGGCTATACCTTAACCAACGATTGGGTTCAATATTCTCACATATTTACAGCTACGGTCACGGGGCAGGCATCCGTCAACATCCAATTCGGGCATGAAACGGGAATATTTTGTTTGGATGACTTCTTCTTTGCACGAACTGCAGCAATGAACCAAGTAAGCGACACCTTCATCAATACAGTCAATAGACCCAAAAACCTGCCCTGGCCTCCAGAAAAAGGTGTCGGGTATTGGTTGAATAAATTCAAAGAAAAACACGGATTGGACTAGTGGATTAACTCATAAATTTCGATACGCCCAAAATTTGTTCTGATTGATTTCTACGTCGCTCCAAAAATACTCATTACGCCAAGGCGTAACTCCGTTTTTTGTGCCTAGCAGAAACAAATCATTACGGAATCTTAACATACCTTAACTTATGAGTTAGTCCACTAGGAGAACAAAAGTTATTCCCCTGTCCGAGTCGTATCTTTTTCTATGGTTGTTGATGAATGATTTTCTTGCTTCAAGGATTCCAATTCCTTCATGGCTTCTATCAAAAGGTTCTCTATTTTTTGGATGCGGATTTCCTTCGAATTTGCCGACGAAGAAGAGCCTTCTGTTGTTTCTTTTCCTTCTAGGGAATGGGTTTCAATTTTTTGTCCATGCAACCATTCTTCAAAATCCTTTCTTTGCGTGAACTCGAACATTTCACCCCCTTCGGTCGCTTCTACCACAACCGTTGCAGAAACCCTTGTGCGATCGAGTGAAGTAATAGAAAACTTCCAATACAAGACTTCTTTTCCATTAATATTCTTGGTGAGATATACAGGTTCCAATGCCAACATATTTCCGGAAGAACCCGAAGAATACCAATGGTATCCTTTCAAAGAATAAACTTTGGACATGGCACCCCTCGGACCGATGATGGGTTCGGTAGAAGGAGGCTCGTACATATAGATTTGTCCCGTCTGTGCATTCTGATAATATACTCGGAACAATCCACGACCCGTACCTTGAGGCTCCGTATCAATAACAAGGTAAGTATCACCGCTTTCGGTATAAATGACCAAAGGATAATCATTATTGGCTAAATTGGGTATGGATAACATACCATCCACACTTGTAAAAGTATTCCAGAAACCTACCGCATAATCTTGAACTGAAACATATTCTCGAAACAATTTCAAAGGTGCCATCCATTTACCTTTGAAACGGGCATCTTTTATAATTTCTTCTCGGGATAAATCCTCTATCTTTCCATCTTGATTAATAATAGCCGTTCCCGACCAATACGGAATGAAGAAAAATGGAAATGCATATTTGTATTTAATTTTAGGTGCAACAGCATAAAATTCATTGTCCTTATCCAGTGTCATATAATGGATTCTGGGATATTGGGCAAAGAAGTCATGGAAAATCAATTTCCTGAAAATATTATCAGTGTATTCCATTTCTTCCCCTACTTCAAAAGGTTGCTCAATTCTTTGTATCACTTGGTCGGTTTGATAATCATCATCATATTTGATAAAACCGGGGTTCTTTTTAAGGTACTTGGGGCGTAGTCCATCCGGAGTGATGGGAGCTACGTATCCAAAATTACCTTGCTTTAAGTAGGGGCGGCAATGAAGCCACTCTACCGTTTCTGTTCTGGCACGAACGGTACTTTCCATTTGGTTATAAGCAACAATCCTGGGTGTAAACCGAATCACATCTTTGTCGATCGGAATGTAACTATTGACTTCGGTAACATCCTTAGCCAATTTATTGTACATGTGATAATCCATCACTTTAGTAAAGAGGATCGAACCGAAAATGAAAACACCAACCGCTAGAACGATCCAGAACATTCCTGAAGATTGTTTCCCTTTTCCGTAGGCCTGCAAAGCCCTATAAAGGAAAAAAAGAAAGAATATTCCCAATAATAGATAAGGAAGTCCCCCCACTAAAAAATTGAAGAAGATCGCATTCAAATTTTGAGGAGCGATAAAGTAGAGAAGAATACTACCTACCACAAAAATGATGCTGCCACGAAATAGCCACTTTTTAATGATTTTCTTTACATCAAAATCATCTAGATTGATTTGTCTTCGGTTTTTATTTTGTGCCATGATGATAATTTTTTACAAAGATAAATTCTTACTCTAGAATACCAGAAATAAAATGGAAGTATGCTTGGATATTTTCTACAAAAGGAGAATATATCATATGATAAAACAACTATTCCCCACGTAAAATGGTTACTTTTGATGTATGAGAACCATAGTTTCCCTGTTCAGACGAAAACGGATTTGGATATTCAATATTCTCTTCCCCCTACTTTTTGGATATTTGTTTTTATCCATGATAGGGAAGTCGGCGTCTGCTTATTTGGAACAACCTTTTTCTGTGATAAAAGTGGGAGTGTTGGCTTCGAACGAAGAGAATGATTTATTCCAAAATTTAGAAATCCGGAAGGATATCGAAATAATTAAAAATAATTCGTTGTCGGAGATTCAGAAAAATATTTCCAATGGAAAATATGATCTGGGATTAATATTCCCGAACAAATTTTTAAAAAATATAGAAGAAGAAAAAAATGTAGAAATAGAACTCATACACCAAGGCACCGATTTAAAAACAGAAAAAATATTTTCGATTATTTCGGATTATGAAAAGTCTATTGTTACAAATCGAATGGATAGCTTAGGAATTAAAAATTCTGTTATTAATCCGATAACCATAAAAGAAACGAACACCTATCAATTTATCCAAGCAGCCGATTCTAATATTCGCCATTATTTACCTTCGGTATTATTTTTATTTTCTTTTTTAGGATTGCTTTTTCCTTGTAGCATATCGCTATATAATTTATCAAAAGATAATCAATTGGGAGGAACTCCTATTTGGGATAGAATTTTAGGCGTTTCTTTTTTTGGATTAATTTCTGCATTACTTTTAATCGTTTCTTTTTGGCAATCTATTAATATTTCAGAAGGGCATCCTGCATTTTTAAAAGGAATGGTGAAAAAATATTTATCCTTAAAAAATGTTTTCCATCTTTCTTGGATTTTATTTTTAAGTAACTTTTTCTGGTCGGCAATATTGGCATTTATAGATAGAAAAACAGAACAGAAATTAGGACGCTTCGGAATTTATTTTACCGTAATTATTTTATTTATTTCATCATTATTTTTGATAAGCGAACTATTTGTTCCGTTAAATTCGGAAATTAATTTTTTAAATGTTTTTGTTCCCATTAAAAATACATTAATAGGATGCAAAGAAATGTTACTAGGACAAGGAATTTCTTTTATGCCTTTTTTGTTGGAAGTAATAGGTTTGCTCTTTTGGGGAGTAATTGGTTTTTTTATTTTAAAATTTAGTTTAACATCTAAAAAATAATTTTTTTGAATACTGAATTATTTATAAAGGAAACCGCAGAAAAATTTGCCATTGTTATTTTACCCATAGCAGTGAACAAACCCTATACCTATGCCATTCCATCAGAGTTAATTCATAAAGTAAAATTTGGAATTCGAGTGGAAGTTTCTTTTGGAAAGAATAAATTATATGCAGGAATAATTAAAGAAGTAACAGAAACACCACCTCCACATAAAACCAAAACAATTATTAGTGTGATTGATGAGAGCCCCATCATTACAAAAGAACAATTAAGATTATGGGAATGGATGTCGAAATATTATTGTTGCACACTCGGAGAAGTGATGAATGCATCCATGCCTTCTGGATTAAAACTAGCTAGTGAAACAAGAATTGTATTAGGGCCTTTTTACAATGAAGATTTAGATGGACAAAGTTTAACCGATCAAGAATTCATGATTGCAGAAGCCTTGACCTTGCAAAATGAATTAAGGATTGGTGATGTCAAAAAAATATTAAATAAAAAAACGATTTATCCGGTCATTAAAAGTTTATTGGATAAAAAAGTAATTTATTTATTTGAAGAATTATTAGAAAAATACAAACCCAAAAATATTTCTTGTTTGCGTTGGCAAGAACCCTACGCATCATCATCAGAAAGAATTGAAGAGGCGTTCGAATTATGTAAACGGTCACAAAAACAACAAGAAGCATTACTCGCCTTTATCCAATTAAATAAAAAACAAGAATTCGTTCGAAGGCAAGATGTATATAAAATCGCACAGATAGATTCTTCTGTTATCCATGCATTAGCCAAAAAAAATATTCTGGACATTTATAAACGGGAAGTCAGTCGATTGGATGGTTATAGTGAAGAAGTAACCGATGTAAGTCCATTATCGCCTTTACAATCCCAAGCCATCGGACAAATAAAAGAACAATTTTCGGAACAAGAAATCATTTTATTACACGGTGTAACCGGGAGTGGAAAAACAAGGGTATACATCGAACTTATCAAAGAAGCGATAGAGAAAGGAGAACAAGTTTTATACCTTCTTCCGGAAATTGCCCTCACTACGCAAATTGTACATCGCTTACAAAAAATATTTGGAGAAGACATTGCCGTCTACCACAGCCGAATGAACAACAACGAACGGGTAGAACTTTGGAAATCCGCTACAGAAGGGAAACCGATTTTACTGGGAGCCCGATCCAGTCTGTTTTTACCCTTCACGAATTTGAAACTCATTATTGTTGATGAAGAACACGATCCCTCTTTCAAGCAAAATGATCCAGCACCTCGATACAATGCAAGAGATACAGCGGTTTTTATGTCGCATCTATATGGAACTAAAGTTGTGTTAGGAACCGCCACCCCCTCATTAGAAACCTATCGGAATGTGCTGGCAGGAAAATATGGTTTGGTAGAAATGAAAGAACGGTTCGGTGGTTTGGAAATGCCCGAAATCGTTTTGGCAGACATGAAGGAAGAATCCAAGAAAAGGGAAATGCAATCCCATTTTACATCTACCTTACTCGGTGAGCTAAAGGCAGCGTTAGAACGAGGGGAACAAGCCATTCTTTTTCAAAATAGAAGAGGGTATTCTCCAACGGTGATATGCAAAACCTGTGGTTGGAAATCGGAGTGTGCCCATTGCGACGTAAGTCTGACCTACCACAAATATTCCGACCATTTAAGATGCCATTATTGTGGTTATTTAAACCAAGTGCCAGATTCTTGCCCAGCTTGTGCCAACACTCACCTGGATTTAAAAGGCTTCGGAACCGAAAAGATAGAAGATGAACTAAAAATATACCTACCCCAAGCAAAAATTGCCCGAATGGATTGGGATACGGTTCGAGGAAAACATGCTCTTTCTCAACTCATCAACGATTTTGAAGAAAGACGGATTGATATTTTGGTCGGAACACAAATGGTCACCAAAGGGCTCGATTTCGATAATGTAGGTATCGTGGGTATCCTCAGTGCCGATCACCTTATTGGTTTTCCCGATTTTCGAGCCAGTGAGCGAGCCTATCAACTCATGTTGCAAGTAAGTGGGCGGGCAGGACGAAAATACAAACAAGGAAAAGTGATCATCCAAGCCTACAATATCCACCATCCGGTGATCAAGGATATTATGACCGATGATTTCCGTTCCTTTTTAAAACGGGAAATGACAGAACGAAGGGATTTCCATTATGCCCCTTTTAAAAGAATGATAAAAATCACCCTCAAACACAAGAAGAGAACCACCGTTCAGCAAGCCGCCGAATATTTTGCCAATGAATTGAAAATGAGGTTCAATCATCAAGTCATTGGTCCGGCAGAACCGGGCATTCCCAGAGTTCGTTCCTTTTATCTACAAGACATTATGATGAAATTGGATAAAAATGCCGAGAATCTGAAACGAGCCAAACAACTCATTAAACATACACAAGATCAACTTCATAAAACAAAAGGGTTTTCTACCGTACGGATTATTACAGATGTCGACCCCTACTAGGAAACAAATCCATAAACTTGCATATTATCAAATATTTCATCAACTTCGTTAGAACAGGTAGCCAATAACAGCACATGACTTGGATCATTTTAGGAATTGTCCTCACACTTATTCTTTCTGCCATGTTTTCAGGAATGGAAATCGCCTTTATTTCTGCGGGGAAACTCGATGTGGAAATCCGGAAGAGCAAAGGTTCTCGAAGAGGAAACCTAATCGCCGATTTCTTTGATAACCCCAATGATTTTTTGAGTTCCATGCTGGTAGGAAATAACGTTTCCCTTGTTATTTTTTCCTACTTGATGGAAATGGCATTGAGCCCATTTCTCCAACCATTTTTCGAAACGCATGCCCCCGAATGGATACCTCCTTTGCTCATAAAAACATTGCCCCTCGTATTTATTACCACAATCATCGTTTTGATATTCGGTGAGTTTCTACCCAAGATATTTTTTAGACTTTTTTCCGATAAAATTTTATACTTCTTGGCCTTCCCCGTAGCCTTCTTTAAATTTTTCTTGAAACCACTTTCGTGGATGATGGTGGGCTTGTCCGAAAGATTTTTACGATTGTTCATAAAAAACCCGATAGAAGAAACAGAAGATGTCTTTACTCGTTTGGACTTGGCAAAATTTGTCGAATCGACCACATCGAATGGAGAAATAGCTGATGTGATAGATACCGAAATGTTTAGTAATGTTCTAGACATGAAACAAACCAAGGTGAGGGATTGCATGATTCCCCGAACCGAAATCGAAGCCGTTGATGTAACAGAAGGTGTAGAAGATTTATTGGAGTGTTTTATAGAATCCAACAAATCCAAAATCATCATTTATAAAGAATCCATTGATGATATTATTGGATATGTCCACCATCAATACATGCTGGAAAAACCCAAGAACATTCGTTCGGTGATGCGTAAAATTCCGATCATTCCCGAAACAATGCGAATCCATAATTTAATGAATATGTTCATACGGGAACGGATCAGTATTGCTTGTGTTGTGGACGAATTCGGAGGTACATCCGGCATTATTACACTAGAAGATATCCTAGAAGAGATTTTCGGAGAAATCGAAGACGAGTATGATGCAGTGAAAGATGAATTGGAAGAACAGATTTCCATGTACGAATATCGTTTTTCAGGTCGCCTCGAATTAGATTATCTCAACGAAAAATACGAAAATCTCAATTTTTCGAAAGGGGAGTATCACACCCTTTCCGGATATATCGTTATGACAACAGGAACCATTCCCGAAGAAGGGCAAATAATTGATTTGGATGGTTATCGTTTCTTTTTGGAAATGGTGAGTGAAACAAAAATAGAAACCATCAAGGTCATCAAATTACAAGATAGCGAAGAAGAAAAATAAATTCACCCATATAATTTTTCTAAAAAATAAATGAAGGAACGCATAGTAGATTGGTATTACACTTTCCCAATTCAATTAATTGTACTTCACCTGAAGAGCAATTTATTTCTTTTGTTCCTTTGGATTGTTTCTCTTCTTCTTATGACCGGAAACATGGGCGTAAACATGGGGTTCATGTACTTAATGTTATCCCCGGAATATATGGGAGAAGTCGGGTTCTATAGTTTCGCATTTTTAGGAGCCGCCTTTGGTGGTTTTTTAGTCACTTGGAATATAACAACCTACATCCTACATTCGCCCCAATTTCCCTTTTTGGCATCCCTCCAACGTCCCTTCACCAAATTCTTCATGAATAATTCAATAATTCCCATTTTATTTTTGATTGTATTTTTATGGACACTTGTAGATTTCCAATGGTATTACGAATGCTGGGACGGATGGACGATTGCCAATAATGTAATCGGTTTTATTTTTGGTTTTATGACTACGCTGATATTCACTATTATTTATTTTCAATTTACGAATAAAGATATTTTCAGCTTTGTAAAACCAGAGGGAAAAAAACCACCCAATTTAGATAAACCCATTTTACCGGGCAACCGAACCATGACAATGGAAAATGTCAAGCAAGCGCGACATTCAAAAGTTCGTTCTTATCTAACAGAATCTTTTCGATGGAGACCCGTAAGGGATGTAGCCCACTACGAAGAAAAATATTTATACAAGGTTTTCAGACAAAATCATTTTAATTCCATTGTACTACAATCCATGAGTATTCTAATACTGATTGTAACAGGTTACATGATAGAAAATGAATTTTTTAGGATACCAGCAGGGGCGAGTTATTTTATTTTTCTTTCTGTTATAACGTCTATTGCAGGTGTTCTGAGTTATTGGCTGCATAAATGGACTACAATTTTTACGCTCTTTTTAATTTTTGTGATTAATACACTCACCAAACACGAATTCATCGATCCAAAAAATAAGGCCTTCGGTTTGGTGTACGACGAGCATCAAACAGCATACAGTTATGAAACGATGGATTCGCTTCATACAAAAGAAGTCATTGAAGAGGATAAAGCGGCTACCTTAGCCATTCTAGAAAAATGGAAAGCCAAACAACCCAAGAGCCAACTTAGGGAAAAACCCAAAATGATTATTTTGGGAACAAGTGGAGGAGGACTTAGGGCATCATTCTGGACCATGCAAGTCATGCAACAATTAGACAAAGCTACACATGGCAAATTTTTCCAACAATCTTCTTTAATTACAGGAGCCTCAGGTGGTATGATTGCCATGGCATATTATAGGGAATTATATTTACAAAAAATACAAGGAAAAGAAATTGATTTATCGGATCAAAAATACCTGAATAATATTGGTAAGGATTTATTGAATCCTGTAATTTTCACGGTAGTATCAAATGATATTTTTCTTCCCTGGGGTCGATTCGAAGAAAACGGACAAAAATACCCGAAAGACCGGGGATATATTTTCGAATGGCAAATGAATAAAAACCTTGATCATGCCATTGATAAAAAATTACATGAATATAAAACACCCGAGGCCAATGCAGAAATCCCATTGATGTTCTTGGCTCCTGCCATTGTAAATGATGGTCGAAGATTAATTATTTCTCCACAAGACGTTGCGTATATGACATCGCCGCCACATGGTCCATCTTACGAGGAAATTGGTCATGATGGAATCGATTTCAGAAAATTAATGGAAAAACAAGATGCGGATCAACTTCGATTTACAACCGCTATCCGTGCCAATGCTTCATTTCCATATATATTACCGAATGTGGCACTTCCAACAGAACCCAGAGTTGAATTAGCAGATGCTGGGTTTATGGATAATATGGGATTAAACTCCGGACACCGCTTTGTACATGTATTCGAAGATTGGATCAAGGAAAACACAAGTGGGATTATTTTTGTTGTTATTAGAGGAAGTGCTCCTCAAGATAAACCTATTTCCGAACGGCAAGGATTTATCGAGTCAGCGGTGAATCCTATTCGTATTATGAGAAGAATCGTGGATATCCAAGATTTCGAACAGGATGCTTATTTGAGTTACACCTTAGAATTGTTCGGAGAAGATTTTGTGGATTTTATTCCTTTCACATATAGTGCGGGCGAAGGAACCAACAGAGCATCGATGAGTCTTCATTTAACGCAAAGGGAAAAAATAGATATCATCAATTCTTTTTATCAGCCCTCGAACCAAAAAAGCCTGAAGCAACTCAAGGAAGCTTTGAGGTAATTGAATCAAAATAAAAACTTTCCTCTGCTAGGAAAACAACAAAATTTGCGATCTTCGCATCTACTAAAATGAAAACTAAATCCGGTAAAGAATGAAAAGGAACATGAAGAACATATTAGTAATTGTAGTAGCCTTTGCCTCTTATTTTTCTTTTGTAGGATGTAGTTCATCTGCCCTACAACCCGCACCCCAATCTTTCGGGGCACTAAATCGCATAATTGTAGTAGCGGATCAGGATGTATGGGATGGGCCAGTAGGAGATACATTCCGTTATTATTTAGCAGCAGCCTACCCCGTATTGCCCCAACCGGAACCCTTGTTCGATTTACAACATTTCACCATGGCTGAAATTGATGAGGATAACAATAGAAAACGTTTTCGCTCCATGGTGTTCTTAGCGGATATGGAAGGTGATGTTTCTCCAACAGGAACATTTATGAAAAGTGCTCTTGGCGATGAAAATATGAGAAAACTGAAAGAACTGCCTGAAGAAGCAGACATAAAAATCAGTGAAAACCGATGGGCGAACAACCAAAGGGTTTTATTCTTCTATGCTAAAGGAGAAGAAGCACTCATCAAAAATATAAAAGAGAAGAGTGCGAATATTTCAGGACTATTCAAAAAGAACGATAGGAGCATGTTGGATGCCCGTACATACATAAGTGGACGAAGTCCGAAATTAATGAAGAAAGTGGAAGAGACTTTCGGTGTAAAACTGCAAGTACCTGGTGATTATATATTGGCACATCATGATGAGGGCAAACCCTTCATTTGGTTGCGTAAATTTGATAAACACACCCACAACAACCTACTGGTTTATAAAACGAAATATGAAAATACCGACCAATTAAAACCGGAAAACATAAAATCCATCAGGGATTCTTTAGGGAGATGGTATGTAGCTTCCGGACAAGTAGACGGTTCTTATATGCGGGTAAATGATATAGATTTATCATTGTATCATGAAAACAAACCCATAGATGGAAAATTTTCTGTCCAACTAAGAGGTATTTGGGAAATGAATGATGACCGAGATATGATGGGAGGACCATTCGTCACCTATGCCATCCACAATGCAGATGCCAACGAATTAATATTCATTGATGGGTTTGTGTATGCTCCCAGCAAAAAGAAAAGAGATCTCATGCAGGGGATGGAACACATCTTATCCAAAACAACTATTGCAGAATAGAATTTTCTCAAGCAATTTCATCTATGGATTCTTTTTGTATCTTGGCAGAGGAAAAATTACAAGAAGAATTAAATGGCATTCCTTTTCCAAAAAAAACAAAAAAATATCACCTCTCTTTCTGATGAGGAGCTTTGCCGCTATTTTTCTAATAATGGAAAAGAAGAATATTTTGCCGAACTCTATCGGAGGTATGCCCATCTGGTTTATGGCCAATGTTTGAAGATGTTGGATAACAAGGAGGATAGCCATGATATGACCATGGAAATCTTTGAAACCTTATATTCAAAAATCAGAGAGCAAAAAGATATCCAATCCTTTAATTTTTGGATTTACAGCGTAGTAAAAAACAAGTGTATTTCTTTCCTTCGGAAAAGGAATAAAAATACCTGGACGGAATACGATCAAAATATCCATGAAAATAATCCTGACCTTTTTATGGAAAATGAAGTATTCCTGCGTCTATGTAATGAAGAAGAGGAAAAACAACCCGAAAATTTAATAGAGAAAGCAATTGGCCGTTTGAAAAAAAAGGAACAAAGGGAATGTATTACTGCATTTTATTTGGAAGAATTGTCTTATCAACAAGTCTCAGATAAATTGAGGTATCCATTACCGAAGGTAAAAAGCTACATACAAAATGGGAAAAGAAACTTAAAGAACATTATTTTAGAGATGAAATCAAAAGTCTAGGCTTTTATGAAGAAGCTTTCTGACATATTCGGTAAGAAAAACAAACTTACCCAAAAAGATATTCATGAGTATTTGGATTCAAATACAGGGGATTCCCGTATGCGTGAAATCGAGAATATTATGTCAGAATCTCCCTTGAATAATGATGCCATGGAAGGCTTCCAAAAATTCGGAAAAGAAGCCTTGGATGATGTACCGGATTTTGATTCGTTCAGAAAAAGGAAGTTATCCCAAGAGCCATCTGCAAGAATAAAAAGAATTTCTCCTATGATTAATCGGGTAGCAGCTATGTTGATTGGAGTAGTCATTGTAGCAGCGGGGTATATGTATTGGAATGAAAATTCTTCGGAACGGACATTTGCCGAATTTTTTGAAAATTATAATGATCCGGAAATGTTTGCTTTACGGGATGGCAATATGCCAGATGGAACCAAACCGGATGAAGCCCTCCAAAAAGGAACGGCGTATTATTTGGATCAAGAATATTCGAAAGCTATTATTTATTTTGATACTTTTTTAAAAGCAAATCCAGGAAATTTACAAGCGTCCTTTTATTTGGGAATGTCTTATTTGCAAAATAACAACCATAAAAAAGCGAAGGAATATCTATCCTTGGTGGCAGGACAAGAATCGGAACATCAAGATGCTTCAAAATGGTTTTTGGCTTTGGCCCAAATAAAAGGAAAAGAAAAAGAAGAGGCTCGGAAAACCTTGATGGATGTTGCTCAAAATGGGAAAAGCTTTTACGCCGACAAAGCCAAAAAAATGCTTGACTCCTTTTAATGTTATGCTATTAAGCATTCGAAAACTTATACTAATCCATGTTTAGAATCTATATTATAATTTTCTAGTATTTTTTTCTTAGACGAGGCGTTTTTTGAAGGGATAGCCTTCGTTATCGCTGACAAAAACAACGAAGTATAAGGAAAAAAGACACTCAATTAAATGCAGATTTTGAATATGGATTAGTATTATATCAATACCACATTATCAATCAATCGAACGGCACCCAAATGAACAGCCGTACAAGCTACAGCCGTTTCAATTCCTTCAAAAGATGAAATGGGTTGTAAGGTAATACCATCAGCGATTTCAAAATATTCGATGGTAAATTCTGGAATATCCAATTGCTCCAAAGCTTCTTTCTTAATTTCTGAAATGGATTTTTTACCCACTTTTGATTTGGCATCAAAAAGGGTTTTTGAAATCAAGGGAGCAATGGATCTTTCTTGGGGTTTGAGGCGTACATTCCTAGAACTCATCGCCAGGCCATCTTCTTCCCGAATGGTTTCCCCCATCACCAAATGAGTCTTAGAATCCAATTTTTTAAGCAAAGCCCTTACAATCGTAAATTGTTGATAATCCTTTTGCCCCATATACATGGCATCGGGTTCGATAATGCTTAAAAATCTTTTGAGGACTTGAGCAACGCCAGCAAAATGACCGGGGCGGTGTGCCCCTTCCATTACGGTTTCCAAGTCACCGAAATCTACTTGATAACTATTATCTTCATCCGGTGGATAAATGACATCTATAGTAGGAAGGAATAAAATATCACATCCCGCTTCTTCCAACACTTTTGCATCTTGTTCGACCGTTCTAGGGTATTTATCCAAATCCTCCTTTACATTAAATTGAGTCGGATTGACAAAAATGCTACAAATGGTAATGTCGGAAGTTTCTATAGAATTTTTGATGAGGGAAATATGCCCCATATGTAAGGCGCCCATCGTCGGAACAAATCCGATACGCTTACCTTCATTCCTAAGTTCTTCCAATCTATTTTGTAAATGCCCGATGGTTTTGTATCTCCTCATCATGCTATTTTAATCTAAGTTGCGAATAAATCCGCAACGTCAATATTTAAATAGCCAATAGAATAGTCCATAGAATTTCTCTAAACGTAATTATTCTATGGTCTGTCCAGCTATTTGGCTATGGTCTCAAGTTGCAACGCAACTTGAATTATTTTATCAAATCGTAAACGCCTTGGTTCAAATTATAAAATTCTTTTCCTTCAAAATGGGGAATAAGACGTTGGATGGCAATCATACTACGAATGCCCCTTTTGCAATAGACAACAATAGGCTTATCATCCAATTGTCCGATTTCATCTTTTCTTTGGATAATTTCACCCAAAGGGATCAAAATACCTCCGATGTTGAAAGATTGGTGTTCCCAAACTTCCCTTACATCAATAAGGTGGAATTTTCTCCCTTCTTTTTCCCATTCCTTCAGTTCCGAATAAGAAATTTCTTTCATAGAATCAAAGGTAAGGGTATATGGAATATCTTTGCACACATATTGTAAAAATTATCATTTTTTGAAGGGTGTTGAAATTGTTTTAAAACAAAAAATGTTGTATTTTTGGCACTCTAAAAATTTTGTTTTTAAATGTCGGAACATAAAAATGACAATAATGCTTCTTCCAAAGGGACAAGCAACGGGCAGGTGATCAGCCTCTCCGGAATGTATGAAGATTATTTTTTGGATTATGCTTCTTATGTAATATTGGAGCGGGCGGTCCCTACCATCAATGATGGATTGAAGCCCGTGCAACGAAGGATTCTCCATGCGATGAAAGAAATGGATGATGGTCGCTTTCATAAGGTAGCGAATATTATCGGTCAAACCATGCAATATCATCCACATGGGGATGCTGCCATTGGGGATGCCCTTGTAAAATTGGGACAAAAGAATCTGTTGATTGATTGCCAGGGAAACTGGGGAGATAACCGTACAGGCGATGGCGCTGCTGCACCTCGTTATATAGAAGCCCGCCTCACCAAATTTGCCTTGGATGTTTTATACAATCCCCAAACAACAGATTGGCAATTGAGTTATGATGGTCGGAAAAACGAACCTATCACCTTACCGGTAAAATTCCCCTTGTTATTGGCACAAGGCGTAGAAGGAATTGCTGTTGGTTTATCGACGAAGATTATGCCGCATAATTTCATTGAAATTATAAAAGCAGCCATTAATTATCTTCAAGATAAACCCTTCCGTTTGCTTCCCGATTTCGATGGTGGTGGCTTGGTGGATGTAAGCGATTATAAACGAGGAAAAAGAGGCGGGAAAATTAGGGTGAGAGCGAAAATCGAAATGTTGGATAAAACAACATTGGCTATTCGTGAATTGCCTTATGGTGTAACTACAACCTCTCTAATAGATAGTATCGTAAAAGCAAACGAGAAAGGGAAAATCAAAATCAAAAAGGTGGTTGATAATACAGCCAAGGATGTTGAAGTTTTAATAGAATTGGCTCCAGGCATTTCTCCACAAGTAGCCGAAGATGCCTTGTACGCATTTACCCGCTGTGAAGAATCTATTTCACCGAACGCTTGCGTGATTGTAGATGATAAACCCTTGTTTACGGATGTAAATGAAATTCTTAGGGTTTGTACGGAAAGTACCCGCGAATTATTAAAACGGGAGCTGGAAATCAAGGAGGCAGAATTGATGGAAAAATGGCATTTTGCCAGTCTGGAAAAAGTATTCATTGAAAATCGTATTTATCGGGATATTGAAGAATGTGAGACCTGGGAAGAGGTGGTAAAAGCCATTTATAAAGGATTGGACAAATATGTGGTTACACCCAAATCAAAACCGAAGAAATCGGACAAGCGTTTGCGGTTGTTCCGTGATATAACGGATGAAGATGTAACTCGCCTTACTGAGATTCGAATCAAGAGGATTTCAAAATATAATACCTTCAAGGCAGATGAGAAAATTAAACAACTAGAAGAAGATTTGAAACAAGTCCGCCATGATTTGGCTCATCTTACAGAATTTACCATTGCTTATTTTGAACGCCTTCTCGAAAAATATGGAAAAGGAAGAGAACGAAGGACTAAAATTGCCAATTTTGAGGATGTCAATAAAGTAAGTGTTATTGCGAATAATGCGAAATTATATGCCAATCTAAAAGATGGTTTTGTGGGGATGGGACTGAAGAAGGAACAATTCATCAGTGAATGTTCTGACATGGACAATGTGATTGCTTTCCGGAAAGATGGGAAATTTAAGGTGGTAAAAATTTCGAGCAAGACTTTCGTCGGAAATAATTTATTACATGTAGCGGTTTGGAGAAAAGGGGATGATCGAACGACCTATAATATGATGTATCTGGATGGCAAATCCGGAAAGAGTTATGTAAAACGATTCAATGTAACGTCTATTACAAGAGATCGGGAGTACGATTTGACAAAAGGAAACCCTCGTTCCAAAGTATTGTATTTTTCTGCCAATGCCAATGGCGAAGCAGAGACGATCAGCATACAACTATCACCAACAAGTACGGCTAGAAAAAAACAGCTGGATTTCGATTTCAGTGAATTGGATATTAAAGGCCGTTCTTCTCAGGGGAATATTTTCACTAAATATCCTGTTCGGAAGGTTACATTATTGGAAAGTGGAAAGTCGACATTGGGGGCCATCCAAATTTGGATGGATGAAGTGAGTGGAAGATTGAACACAGACAATAGAGGGAAATTCCTAGGAGATTTCGATACAGGAGATACGATTCTTGTTTTATATAAAGATGGCACTTACGAGTTAAAAGATTTCGATTTGAATCAAAAATTTGAAGTCAAGGAAGTTGTGGATATTTCCAAATTAGGAAAGAAAACGGTAGTGAGTGCGGTTCATTATGAAGGGAGCAAAGGTTGGACTATGGTAAAACGGTTCCAAATAGAAACCCTAACTTTGGATACCAAATTCAGTTATATATCCGACGATTCGAGATCTAAATTATTATACGCTTCCTTGGAACCCAATCCGAGAATTCAATATAATATGAAAATGGGTTCCCAGAAAATAGATGGTCAAATGGATCTCAAGGATTTTATTGCCGTAAAAGGATGGAAAGCCCTAGGGAATAAATTAAGCGATCAACGTCTTACAGGAATTAAACCGGTTGCTACCAAGAACAAAAGGGCAGGAAAGAAAAAATTATCCGCTGGCGATTCCATAGAATTTGATGTAGATAATAACCAAGGAGAGTTATTTTGATGTTTTTTTTAATTAAAAAGCATATTTAAAAGGCAAGGAATCTAAAATTCTTTGCCTTTTTTAATATCTAAACAAAAATTTAAATTAAATATATGTTTTTTTATTGTCACTACATATTTGGAGTATTTGTACTATTTTCTTCAATAAATAAATGGATAAAATTTTTAATAAATAAATTAGGATAAAGGATTCGTAAATATTTTATTATTTATCATGTGATGAATAATAAAATATGTCCGATTTTTTGAATTCTTTTTTTGTCACTCAACCTGCATTAATGAATTTGACATGGCATGATTTCTGAGTCTAGTCTTTCCGAAATAACGAACCTAATCAATTTGAAATTAATCATGCAAAAAAATAAGATTGTAGTTTTATCCACTTTATTTATTTTTTGTTTTCTATTTAATTCTAAAATAAAAGCCAATGATTCACAGAGTCAAATCCGATTTGTAAAAAGCCATTCTTTTAGAGCGGTTCAGAATTTAGCACAAAAAGAAAACAAACCTATTTTTATTGATTTTTATGCAGACTGGTGTGCACCGTGCAAAAATATGGATAGGGAAGTTTTTACAGATAAAAATGTCGCCGATTTCATGAATAAAAATTTCATTAATTATAAAGTAAATATAGAATTAGGAAATGGTCCTTTATTGTCATTATTATTAGGAGTAGAAAAAATACCCGGAATGGTAATAGTACATCCAAATGGAAATGTAGTAGATATGAGGGACTCGGCGATGGGAAAAATCAAATTTATCGAATGGGTAAAAAATAAAAAAATAAACCTGTCAATTTTAAATCAAAAAAATAAATTGACGAATATTAATAAGTATTGTGTTTCTAGTTATCATCCCAGCCCTAGAAAACTAAATGAAAAAGATAAATTTATTTTTAATGAAATATTCTTTTTAGAATAGTTTTTTCCAATAGACTAACTACCACTATAAATCCCTTATTTTCCTTATAATTTAGTCTTGTAAAATTGATGCTTTCATCGCTGGATAGGTTGTGGCACAAACGCCATGAACCATGAGATTGCCATAATTTATCTAGCGATGTTATCATTCATATATAAAAAATATCGCATAAAGATTTATTAGTTTTTAGTAGTAGTTTTAGTTTTCTCTCATAGTCACTTAGTCAAATACAAAAAGATGTTCCCTCGTTGTTTTATTACAGCGAGGGTTTTTGTTTTGGAAATTATTTGCACTGTCACAAAACAAGGAAAAAAATAATTGAATTTGGTAAGGAATTGGAACATCATGCAGTAAATCAATCAACATACCATAAGTTATGAAATCATTACACCAAATCGTTATCATATTACTTTTATTAATTATCGGAAATACATCTTTATCTGCAATAGGAGAAAAAGAAGATACTCAAATTCGATTTTTAAATCATTCCTCTTTTAAGGAGATACAAAAAATAGCCAAGAAAAAAAACAAGCCTATATTTATTGATTTTTATTCAGCCTATTGTGGTCCTTGTAAAATTATGAATAAAAAAGTGTTCCAAGAAAAGCAAGTGGCTCAATATATGAATAAGAATTTCATCAATTATAAAGTAGATATAAAAAAAGGGAACGGGCCATTGCTCTCTTTAGTATATGATGTAAAATATTTGCCAACAGTAATTATTGTAACACCGGAAGGGGAAATTCTAGCCAAAAAAATTTCATTGATGGGTGCGGATAAATTTTTATCTTGGGCTAAAGAGACCTACAAAACGCATATGGCACAAGTAGAAAAAACGGTGCCGTCTTCCTATAAAAAGAGAAAGGAATCTAATAAGACACAAACAGTATTTGTCGATAGAATTCGAAGGGTATCTCCTACAATTCGATGATAGAATAGCGACACATATACCACAAAGCATTATAACATTTCAATCAAATTCCTATTTTTATGATTCTAAATAGGAATTTGACATGAAAAAATATTTTCTTTTCTTTATTGTTCCCATGATTTTGGGAACCTTTTCTTGTACCGAAATAGGACCCACAGTTACTCCCAGCGGCTCGGATCGCATAGTATTGATAGAAGAATTTACGGGAGTCCAATGTGTGAACTGCCCATTGGGAAGTGAGCAAATAGAAGCTTTATTGGAATCTCACGGAGATAATCTAGTGGCTGTATCAATCCATGCTGGATCTTTTTCCCATCCATATCCGGATAGTCAACACGATTTTAGAACAGAAGAAGGAACTTCCCTAGAAACTATGCTGGGACCTCCGATCGGTTATCCGATTGCAGCAATTAATCGCAAAGTCTTTCCGGACGAACTAGAAATCATGTTAGGAAAAAATAAATGGGCGGGATATATAGAACAAGAAAAAGCCATCCAAACAAAAGTGAACATAGATTTGGATAAAAATTTTGATGCGGATACAAGGCAATTGGATATTACAGCTAAATTATCTTTTGTAGAAACAATTACTGCTCCATTAAGACTAACAGTAATGCTGGTAGAGAATGGTGTTAAAGATTTACAACTCACTCCAGAAGGTAAAGATTACGAATACACACATAAACACATCTTAAGGGATATGATGACGAATTTTGATGGCAACGATTATACAGGTGGTTCAAATGAAGGAGATACGGGAGAACAGAGCTTTGGTATGGTTATCCCTCAAGAATGGAATGTAGAAAATTGTTCAGTTATCGTTTCGTTGCACCAATATCAAGGCGATAGGGATGTTTTACAAGCAGCTCAGATAGGAGTATTAGATTAGAACAAAAATAGTTTGCGACACAAAAAAACGGCATCCTTTATGAAAAGGTATGCCGTTTTAATTTAACTGGGAACTATGAAAGAAAAATAAAGGTCGGTTTATTTTTTATTTGTTTGCTACGGGTAATTTGCTTTCCTCAGAAGACATGGTTTTCTTAATGGTAATGGTTTCAACCTCATCATCCGATTCCAGGATAAGCTTATAGTTTCCATTCGGATACGCGGTCAAATCAAAAACAACATTATTCAAACCAATGCTAGCTAACATTGTATTTTCTTCAAGAAGGTCTCCCTTCATATCTTTTATGCTATAATTGATGTCCAATTCTTCAACGGCATCAATCGTCATTTCTACTAATTCGCTATTCAAGTCGTTATTGATGGTGGCAATCATAAAGTTATTATTCGTAGTTTTATCTACGATTACAGTATGGGAATAACTAAACTCATTGTCAAAATCAATTTGCTTAACTCTGTAAAAAGCTCTTCCTTTTCTAGCATCTAAATCAAGAAATCGATATGTTTTTTCCTCATTGGTGCTTCCTGAGCCCTCAACTTCTCCAATGGACTCATATGCGACCCCATCAGTAGATCTTTCAATAATGAAAAGTTCATTATCGATTTCTTCAGAAGTTTTCCATTCCAGCATATTGCCAATAGAAAACTCCTCACCTACTGCGAAAGAAGTAAATGTACATTCGGATTTAGCGAAGTTAAATAATAGGAGGGCGATGATGGTAAATGGTAATGTTCTCATAACTAAAAAATTTGCGCGATTATCTTAAATCGTTTTTCATTTGTTCAATATCATGCAAGAATGATTCCAACTCAACCAAACATAGGGTAATTTTTGTGACATGGAAAAACCTAGATTATCAATGAAAAACGTAATAAGATAACAGCAAATACCATTCCAATTGCTAAATAAATATATATGTATTGTGTTATTTAGTAGTAATATATAGTATTAGTTATTAAAAATATAAATATATAATGAAAAGTGGGGTCACATCGTATTATTCGGCGTGTAACAAATTTTTATTGATCATTCTTTCCTCAATCCATACACGAGAGGGATCAATTTCTCCATCATTCAAATAAAACTCAGAAATGAGGCTGGCAATGGGTGCAGCATAAGAACCTCCCCACCCTGCATTTTCAATAAAAACGGCAATGGCAATTTCAGGATCTTCCTTTGGAGCAAAGGAAAAGAATACAGAATGATCCGTACCAGCATTCTCGGAAGTACCGGTTTTTCCACAAATGGTAAAAGAAGGGACAGCCGCCATCCGGGCAGTTCCGGCAGAAACGGCAAGTTCCATTCCATCTATGATGGGCTTGAAGTGCTTGGGATCGATCCCAACATTTCTTTTCGGAAAAGATAAGTCTTTTCTCTCTTTATTGATAATGATGCTTTTGCCTAAATGTGGCGTGATGAACCATCCTTTGTTTGCAATCATGGCAGCGGCATTTGCCATTTGTAGGGTGGTCATTTGTATTTCACCCTGGCCAATGGCAAGAGAAATGACAGTGGGAGATTTCCATCCCCCTTCGTTTTTAGGATAAATCTTATCATAATACTTAGAATCTGGTATAAGACCTTTTTTCTCATTAGGAAGATCAATACCCAAAGTATCACCC
The DNA here is from genome assembly GCA_020629255.1 of Saprospiraceae bacterium. Taxonomy (GTDB): domain Bacteria; phylum Bacteroidota; class Bacteroidia; order Chitinophagales; family Saprospiraceae; genus JAHDCE01. The sequence goes on from JAHDDR010000022.1 coordinate 27,889, forward strand.
AAACCGAATTTTTTGATGGAATACATTAGGGAATCCAAACCTTTTCCGGCATTTTTGAAACCATACTGATCCACAACATCACGAAATAATTGGCAAAAATAAGAATTGCATGAATGTTGTAAGGCTTCAGAAGTATTGGATATATACTCGTGTTTATGGCAACCCAATGGTCGGCTTCCTCCATAATCATATCCTCCACGACAACTTATACCTCTATTAATATTCCAAATACCATTTTGCAGGCCTACAAGGTTGGTCAATGGTTTGAAAATCGAACCCGGAGGGTATTGTGCCATCAAGGAGCGATCATAAAATGGACGTAAAGAATCTTGTACCAATTGGCTAAAGGCGTAATTTCTGTTTCGATTAATAGACAAAATATTAGGATCGTAGTTCGGACTACTTAACATGACTAAGATTTCTCCTGTTGCGGGTTCTATGGCGACAATTCCCCCGCGTTTATTCGCCATAAGTTTTTCAGCATATTTTTGTAGCTTGATGTCGAGGGTGGTATGAAGATCGGCTCCCGATACAGGAGAAACATCTTGCCCTCCCGCTAGCCAACTTCCTTCAATACGACCAAAATTATCCTTCATTACTTTTTTCAGCCCCTTTTTCCCTTTTAGGAAATCCTCGTATTCGGACTCCAATCCTTTGGCACCGATATAATCACCACGGGTATATTTTCCATCAGAATCATCAATTTGCTTTTGGGTTACTTCATTGATATAACCTAAAACATGTGCCCCAGAGCGGTGGGGATAGCTCCTTACATTCCTCATCTGAACAAAAAAACCGGGAAACTCGTAAAGACTTTCTTGAAACCGGGCATATTGTTCCGCAGAAATTTTCTTGAGGAAAGGAAAGGGTACTTTTTTATCAAACCGATCACTGGAAAAATCAGGATTCAGATTTTTTTCGAATTCTTCGGGAGTGATATCTAGGAGTTCACAGAATTTAAGGGTATCCATATCGCCCACCAAATTATAAATCGCCATGAGATCATACATAGCTTTATTGGTAACGAGTAATTCATCGTTTCGATCAAAAATAAGACCTCTGGAAGGGTAAAGAGTAATATCAGAAACAACAACAGCTTTGGCGGTTTCGGCATAAGAGGTGTCTAGAACTTGCAACTGGAAACTTTTACCCACCAAGGCAATCGTAATCAGGATAAAAAAACCTCTTATGATGTGTTGCCTATTACTGAACGTATCTTCCCGCGACATGGTTTCAGTTTTTAGGATTGATCAAAAAGGCATGGATGATTACAATCGGCATCGAAACAAAGAATGTAACTATCGAACGAATCAATATTTTGTCCAGATATGCAATCGTGAATAATTCCATAGAAAAATACCAAAGAATATGAACGCCAAATAATATGGATGTGTAACGAAGGTACATGGCCGTACCTAACCGATAACGCGTCGGACTTTGCCCGGGAACGTATCCTCCTTTGGGTTCTAATATTTTTAGTATGAATGGGCGTATAGCTGACGTCAAAACAGCAGCAGCGGCATGCACTCCAATAGAACCATAAAAAATATCAACACTAATACCAATCAGGAAACCCAAGAGAAGTAGAGCCCAATTCGGAATATCATGGGGTAGCAATAAAATAAATAAAGGATATATGATAATGTGGAAATATCCCCAAAATGTATTGTTATCAAAACTCAATCCTTGCAGTACAATGACCTGCAAAAGGACTAACCCGATAAAACGCATGATATTGACTAAAACAATACTATTCATTTTTTAAAGTTGCTTCCAATTTTTTTTGTTCTTCTTGTAGGAGGTTCGTTATAACATAACAATGTTTTATCCGATTTAAATCTTGGGATAAATTTACACGTATCCGATGAAAAGACGAGCCTTCTATTTCTTCCACCAAATCAATAAGTCCAACAGGAATCCCTCCTGGAAAAATACTGGAGTAACCACTAGTCACAACAGTATCCCCTTCAACAACATTTGCATCCCTTGAAATGGCTTCCAATTCCATTTTAGTTGGGTCATGACCAGACCAGACCAAAGAACCAAAATAATTTTTATTCTTGATAGAAACAGATGTTTTCGATTGCTGATGCAATAAAGACATGATTACAGAATAATGTTCGGATGTATTGAGTACGATTCCGACTAAACCATCACCTCCGATTACACCCGTATTTTTTTTAATACCATGTTTTTTCCCTCTATTAATTGTCAAATAATTATTAGGCCGATTAATGGAATTGTTGACAATTCTTGCGGCGGTGTAAGTGTATTGTTGAGAATATTTGGGAGCCTCTGCAGAATCGGCTTCAATAATATGGTTGAATTTAGATTCTTCCAAACGCTGGAATAATTTGACATTATCCTCTGCCAAATCTTCATTCACTCGTTCTAAACTGAAGTGTTTTGAGAAATCATCCTTTATGTTATAAGCCCATCCGGAAAAAGCGGTGGTTGTGGCATCAAAAATTCCTGCCTGCTCTGTATTGAATTGGATAATTAAATAGAAGCAGAATATTTCCAGTATGATGAAAATAAAAAAAGCATTGTACTTGATGATCAGTTGGATCAGATTCTGCATATGTACACGAGCAATTCAAGTTTTACTGATGAAATACAAATATAAAATTCCAGAAGTAATTTCTGGAATTTTATATCAGGTAAGGCTATTTAAATATAGCTTATATGCTTTTCCTATCGATGAGGAAAGAAAATTTGTTGGTATTTTTTAATGCAATGCCTGTTCCTCGAACAACAGCCCTAAGCGGATCTTCGGCAACATGTACAGGAAGTTTGGTCTTTTGGCTGATACGTTTGTCCAAACCCCTCAACAAAGCTCCACCTCCGGTAAGATACAAACCGGTTTTATAAATATCGGATGCCAACTCAGGTGGTGTATTTTCCAAAGCTTTTAAAATCGCATCTTCTATTTTTGATATGGATTTATCCAGTGCATGGGCAATCTCACCATAAGATACCTTGATTTGTTTTGGAATACCTGTCATCAAATCTCGACCATTCACTGGGAAGTCATCTGGAGGAGATTCCAAATCATGCAAAGCAGAACCCGCATTGATTTTAATTTGCTCTGCCGTTCTTTCACCAATCAAAATATTATGTTGGCGTTTCATATAATTCATGATATCCATGGTGAATTCATCTCCGGCAATTCGGATGGATTGATCGCAGACAATTCCGGATAAGGCAATAACGGCAATTTCTGTCGTACCCCCTCCGATATCAATAATCATATTACCCACCGGTTCTTCCACATCCAAGCCGATACCCAAAGCGGCGGCCATCGGCTCGTGGATAAGATAGGTTTCCTTAGAATCAACATGATCGGCGGAATCGAAAACGGCTCTTTTTTCTACTTCTGTAATTCCCGAAGGAATGCAAATGACCATTTTCATATAGCTGAACATTTTTTTCTTATTGTCCATCATATTGATCATGCCTTCAATCATGCTTTCTGCTGCTTGAAAGTCTGCAATCACACCATCACGCAGTGGACGTATGGTTTTGATATTCTCATGAGTCTTTCCGTGCATCTGCATGGCCTTGCGACCTACGGCTATCACATCGTTGGTTCTTCTATCCATAGCGACGATAGACGGTTCGTCAACGATGACTTTGCCATCTTCGATGATGAGGGTGTTGGCTGTACCCAAATCTATGGCAATTTCTTTTTTAAATAAATTGAACAACTTCATAGAAGCGATTATCCTTGTTTTTGCTGCAAAATAGTTTTCCCAATTTTATCGGAACTGCCTTTGGAATTCAAGGAAAATAATCCTTGTACAAATCCATAATTTCTAAAGAATTAAATATAGGGAGGGAAGTTATTCCGATATGTTACAAAGGAAATTAATTTTTTGTATAAAAGGAAAAAAGATACAAAGTTTTATTTCGTTTTATAGAATTTTTTTGAGTTTGAATAACTTTTTGGGCTTCATATTATTATAAGCCAAAATGTATCATCATTTTTTTTGACATTGAATCAAATTATTAGGATGTTGGAGAAAGTTGCTTTCTTACCTTTTCTGCTCCCTTCGATAAAATGATGATGCCTGAAATTAAAAGATAAACAATTATTTTTTGACCCGCCACTTGAATCATCAAACCCTCTTGACTTTCTTTAGGAGAAGGACCAAATGTTAGAAGTAGGATGTAGGCAAAAAGAACAACAGAAATCATCGAAATGGCATGGGCAAAAAGATTAGGATAATACGATGTTCGATAAATATTAACCGCCCATAAAATACACGAAAATAATAATAGTCGGAATCCGATTTTTACAAAAAATACATGTTCAGTATAATAAAGATCCCAAGGAGTAAGGGCTATGCCCAAGAAGCACAATCCGGAAATAATACCAAGAAAAGACATAGACCAAGAAATAATTCTAGACCACTTATCTTCTGGAAATAATGAGACGGACGAAAAGAATAAAAACACCATTCCGATACCGAGCAAAGACAAGGAACCATTAAATAATAAACAAGAAATTAAATTGGATTCTTCTCTGAATCCAATCGTCCTACCTAAATCAGAAAAGAAATTTTCAAAAAATAAATAAGTTTCTGCTGAGTGGTTATGAACCGTTCCTCCAGGATAGAAAAGCATCGCCATAAAAGAAAGGGGGATAAAAAATATTCCCATCCAGAATGTGAAACGGAAAGCAATCCGACTTAAGTTTCTAGATAAATTTATCATGAATCAGACATGGGTTATAGCCAAAAGAACGGCAACATAATGACAAATACCTCCTCCTAATACAAACAAATGCCAAATAGCATGATGGTAGGTGAATTTTCGCCAAAGGTAAAATATAATACCTACTATGTATGATACCCCTCCAATAGCCAACATCATATAAGTATCTGGTGGTATGGCCATTCTAAATTCTTTGGGACATACCAAAATTAATGCTCCCATGGCTACATAAACTAACACAGAAAATATTTTGAAACGATGAACAAAATATATTTTGAAAATTATACCCAATAATGTCAAGCCCCAAAGAATGGATAATATGATAAATCCAACTTTATTGTATGAAAATAAGAGTACGAAAGGTGTATAACTTCCAGCAATCATAAAATAGATACTGATATGATCCAAGGTTCTCATCGCTCGTTTCACCTTCGGGTGACTGATACTATGGTACAAAGTCGAAAAGGCAAAAACCATCAAAAATGAAAAACCGAAAATACTGGTTCCTACAATTGAGGCCGTATTGCCGGAAAATGTGGCAGAAGCGATGAGTATGGGAATAGAAACCACTCCGAACAAAACACCAAAACCATGTGTAATGCTATTAGCCAATTCCCTACTGATTTCTTTCGATGTCAATTCCATAAAAATAAATTAAAGTTGGTATTAAATGGATTAGATGTAGGAGGGGTTAATGTCAGAAACGCCCAAGGATGGAATTAGTTGTTCCAACTCAGGTAGAATTAAAAACAAGATAGATCTTTTAGTACATAAAAACGAAAACATGAAAAGAGGTACAGTCTTAATAACAGATTTGGTTCATCAAATTTTATTCGAAGGCTTAGAAAAATTGGGATTTGATTATGAATATCAACCTGAAATTTCCCTAGAGGAAGTCCATCGAATCATACACCAATATGAAGGCTTGGTCATCAATAGCAAAATCATTGCTGATCAAGCCTTGTTTGATAAAGCAGTTCAATTAAAATTCATTGCCCGTTTAGGCTCGGGAATGGAAATTATTGATCAAGAATATGCCCGTTCCAAAAACATCCATATTATTAATTCACCGGAAGGCAATCGGAATGCTGTTGCAGAACATGCCCTGGGTATGTTGCTGGCTCTGGCGAATCATTTTTTGAGGTCAGATAGGGAAGTCAGAAATTTCCATTGGGACAGAGAAAAAAACAGAGGCTTCGAATTGGCAGGCAAAACAATTGGGTTGATAGGCTTCGGGCATACTGGAAGCACTTTTGCCAAAAGATTGCAGGGTATGGACATGAAAATATTAGCCTATGATAAATACAAAGAAAATTATACAGCAGCCTATTCCTTTGTAGAAGAATCTACGCCGAAGGAAATCCAAGCCCAAGCAGATATCATTAGTTTTCATTTGCCTTTGAATAATGATACTCAACATTATTGCGATGCTCATTTTTTAGAAAATTGCAAGAAAGGAGCCATCATCATCAACACTTCTCGGGGCTCGGTGGTAGATACCCGAGCTTTGATTGCTGCCCTAGTAGCGGGGCAGATAGGAGGCGCTTGCCTCGATGTCTTCGAAAATGAGAAAACAACTACTTTTTCCGATGATGAAAAAAAAATGTATCAAACACTATACAATTTTGAACAAGTAGT
>JAHDDR010000022.1:34342-36777 GCA_020629255.1 Saprospiraceae bacterium
ATTTTAGTCGTAGCCTTTATAATCGCATTATTTTCGAACCATACATTTGCCCAAGAACGACTAGGCCTAGTTTTAGGTAATTATGCCGGAGTGAATGGACTCACGCTTAATCCTGCCAATGGAACAGCCTTGCCTTATAGTTGGGATGCGAATATCATAGCCATTGGAGCTTTTTTCGACAATAATTATGGTTACATCGGTAATACGAGTGTCATGGGCTTGCTCAAACACCAAGGAGAATTTGTTGCCACAACAGATTTGGATGGAGAGACAGAAATACCAGCAGGAGCATTGGTCTTGGATTACAAAAGAGGTCAACGTAAATATTATGCCCAAACCAATATCCATATTATGGGACCTTCATTTTTATTCAATCTAAATCAACAACATAGCATGGGCATAATAACGGCTATGAGAGTTTCCGGAGGAACTCGTGCCTTACCTCGTGCCTTAGGTTTTTATGAATTTGATGAATACATCAAGGAACAAGAAATTGTTGTCCCAAAATTCAAACTGGCAGGTGCTGCTTGGACAGAAATCGGGCTGCATTATGGTTACAACAATCATTATGGAATGAGCTATGGGATAAATGTGAAATATTTAATGGGTCATGAAGGATTTTATTTCAATAATTTCACACCAACAGGTGTTATTAAACACAACAATAATGAAATTGATTTTCTAGCAACTAATGCCCAATTCGGCTTAACGAATACCTATACAGAAAATACTTCTTTCAATGGTTTGCCTAGGAACGGTTCTGGTTTGGGAATGGATTTGGGTTTTACTTACACGCTCGAAGGAGATAGTAATGGAGATGGGTATCAATTAAAAATCGGTGCCTCGATTTTGGATCTAGGATACTTATCGTTTAAAAAGAACACAGAAAATCATAGGGTGAACGGACTGGAATCCTTTTCATTGGATTTAGATGATTATCAATCTGCAGAAGATTATGAAGTGTTAATCGAAATGCTGGAACAAGATATTTTTGAAGGAATCGGTACCAGTGAAATAGCCCCTGGTTTTTCTTTGGCCTTACCTACGGCACTGAGCCTGCAAGCAGATTATTCTTTTACGCCTAGCGTTTTCATCAACGCAACCTTGGTCCAGGGAATTCCTTTAGGAAAAAACCGTATTGCCCGAACAGATGTTTTTGCCCTGACGCCTAGATTTGAACATCGGTGGTTCGGTGCGATGCTCCCAATTAATGTCATCAACTACGACCAAATACATGTAGGTATGAGCTTAAGGTTAGCTTATCTTACGATTGGTTCAGAAAACCTGATGAGTCTCTTCGGCTCATCTTCAGAATTTACGGGTACAGATATTTATTTGGCTTTAAAAGTGAATCCATTCAGAATCAATCGCGAAAAAAAATCGAAGGGATGGAGAAGCGGTAATAAAAGAGGAGTTGTTCCCAGAGGAAGAGGAAAAGTAAAATGCTATGATTTTTAAATTGGGGTAATATCCCCATCCCGACATTTTCCATCTTTTTTTATTTTTAGCTTGTGGTTGAATTAATAAAAAAAATCTAAGATGGGATTATTAGACTGGTTTAAAAAAAATAAGGAGGCAGAACAAGCGGTTATGGATGAAGGGCTTTGTCCCAATTGTTGGGGAAGACAAGAATATCAAGGACAATTCAGAGAAATGGTTCAGGATAAAAGCAGAGATATCTTAAATGGAGATCCTGCTTCCCAAAAAGCATTTGTCCAAAAATTTGTTCAAGATAATTTAACAGGGATTCAATTAAAAAGGGATGGCGATTATTTAGTTTGTCCGAGTTGTAAGGATAGGCATCATGTTGGTGATGGCCACAATCATTAATTGGAGATTAGAGTGGAACTTGAACAGTTAAAATTTCCGATAGGTCGTTGTGATGTACAAAAAAAACCGACGAAGGAACAAGTAGACGAATGGATTCGAACCATCGAGGATTTTCCCAATAAAATAAAATCCTTGACTCAAAACTTATCCATAGAACAATTAAATTGGAAATATCGACCTGAAGGTTGGACGATAAAACAAGTCGTACATCATTGTGCCGATAGCCATATGAATAGTTTGATACGTTTCAAATTGGCACTCACAGAAAATACACCCGTTATAAAACCGTATAGGGAAGAAAGGTGGGCAGAATTGGTCGACGGTTTAGGAAATGATTTGGAAGATTCCCTTTCAATTATCCAAGGCGTGCATAGTAAATGGGCAAAATTATTAAGGAGTTTATCTCCTGAAAAATTACAGTTGGAATTTATTCATCCGGATGGAAATCAAAAAATAAATCTTGCGGAGAATATCGGGATATATGCTTGGCATGGCGAACACCATTTAGCACATATTGAAAATGCTATTCAAATTGAAGGAAAATTTGAGGGATGAATAATCGACTCTAAAACGACTTATTGATACGTCATCCCTAAACATGAACT
>JAHDDR010000211.1 GCA_020629255.1 Saprospiraceae bacterium
GCGCCGGACTGTTAATCCGTAGGTCCAAGGTTCAAGTCCTTGAAGGGGCGCAAAAGTCTCAGCAATTCAGTTTGCTGGGGCTTTTTGTGTTTATAGCAGGTGTTTTTTCTGTTTTGATGGCTTGCTTTATCTATTCTTCTCATCGCTTTTCTTTCTTTTTATTGGAAAAGGTATGCAATTCGGCATACATTATTTTAAAATGGAGGGGGTAAACAACCATGAAGTGAAGGCATACCAAAATTTAGGACAGTGTAAAAAATTATTAACTTTATCTTGTTATGAATCATCTTCCACAACATAACGAGCTTTCTATTTCAAAACTCTCTGGAGTTTTTTCGAATACCTCTGCGTCCTACAAATTTTACTGGTTCTTAGGAATATTGGATATTATAGGAGAATCTGATCAAGATGAAGGTGTTATTTCTTTCCACAAAATCATCATTAGAATGATGGCTTTGTCATGGTACACCATCAATTTCCACAAATTGAGCTTTGGAGTACAAGATAAATTGGCAAGAGCCATAAAGGAAATTATTGATGAATCCGACGGAGAAATTGCGGAAGATGCTTCCAAGAATGATATCATCCAATATTTGGATAAAAATTATCTGAAGTATAAAAAGAAGATAGATTATTTTAATGATAAAGTGCCCTATCATTTTTTAAGTCCATTTGTTGGGAGCCAAAAGAGTAAAGCTGGATTTGTACAAGAAGCTAGGGTTGCTTATGGTTCCGAATCCCCCGCTCCATATAAATTAAACCGAGAAGAGAAAACCATTATTTTGCATCCCGACTGGAATTCATACTTCAGGCAGCATATTCAAATTTTACGAGATTTTATTTTATGGAATTTCATCAACAAATTCCTACAGCCCCGAAATCCCAACATTCCCAATATTACTGAAAAATTGATTGAACGACCTGTTAGGAAATCATTGGCGAACCAAGCGAAACTTTGGAAACTATTTGCTCAAAAGAAGCAAATCATTTCTATTTACTCACAAGAACCATTATCCGATTTTGATTTAGACCATTATGTTCCTTGGTCTTTTGTTTCCCATAACCAATTATGGAACTTGGCACCCATTGAGAAATCATTGAATTCAAGCAAATCCAATAAGCTGCCACCGCAAGTATTGATTCCCAGATTTACAAGCCAGCAATATGATTTCTTCCAGTGTGTTTACCAAAAGAGATATTTGGAGTATGGAAAAGGCGTTAAAATCCTAGAAGATTATTCTACTGTATTTAATCATCCAACGAAAGATATCTCTTTGTTGCCTAAGGAACGATTCCAAGAATTATTGGAAAATCAGATAGGTCCTTTATTACAATTTGCATCCAACCTCGGTTTTCAGAATTGGAATTATCCATGATGAAAAGATAGTCCATATCGAGGAGTAACGATTGTTGCTGCGGCTTTTTTACATTTTATCTGTTACCTTCGCCAATCAAAAATTCGGAAAACAAGGATTAAAACATGGCAAAAAAAGAAACATCATGGTTTTCATCGGCATGGAATATGACTTGCCCCAGATGTAGGACGGGAAAATTGTTTGAAACATCGACCTTCTCCTTCGAAAAACCATTTTTTATGGGAAAGGCATGTCCGAAATGTAAACAGAAATATTTTTTAGAACCCGGGTTTTATTATGGAGCCATGTTTATTTCATATATTATATGGGGATGGTTCTGTTTATTTTTTATGGGAGGTTTGCTCATCTTTTTAAAATTTTCCATTACAACATCCTTTTTGCTTTTATTTCTAATTACGGCCATTCTTTATGTTTGGCTATTCCGCTTTTCTCGTTCAATATGGATTCATATTCGGGTGAAATATAACCCTAAGGTAGCGGGTCATATTAATAGTATAGAATCGGGTCACGAGAATTAAGTAACATTTGTTACCCATCTAAATCCCAAATCCATTTATTTTTGTTGTATCAAAAAAGAATTGAAATGAAAATAGAACAAATTTATACCGGATGTTTGGCTCAAGGAGCTTACTACATCGAAAGCGAAGGCAAAGTGGCAATCATAGATCCTTTGCGTGAGGTACAACCATATATCAATAGGGCCGCTCGAGCCGATGCGAAGATCGAATACATTTTCGAAACGCATTTTCATGCTGATTTTGTAAGTGGTCATGTAACCTTGTCCGAAAAAACAGGGGCTCCTATTATTTATGGACCCAACGCTAATCCAAGCTTCGATGCAGTCATTGCCAAGGATGGTGATGTGTTCCAATTAGGAAAAGTAACAATTACAGTGCTGCACACACCAGGACATACGATGGAAAGTACGACTTACCTTCTAAAGGATGAGAATGGAAAGGATCGTGCGATATTTTCTGGAGATACTTTGTTCTTAGGAGACGTTGGGCGGCCAGATTTGGCTCAGAAAGGAGCAGATATAACCCAAGAAGATTTAGCATCTATTTTATATGATAGCTTAAGGAATAAAATCATGCCCTTGGCAGATGATGTTATCGTTTACCCGGCGCATGGTGCTGGTTCTGCCTGTGGTAAAAATATGATGAAGGAGACCGTCGATACTTTAGGTAATCAAAAAAAGATGAATTACGCCCTTCGTGCTGATATGACACGAGAAGAGTTTGTGAAAGAAGTAACAGATGGCTTGTTGCCACCGCCGGCTTATTTTCCTTTGAATGTAAAACTAAACAAAGAGGGCTACGAAAGTATCGATAAGGTGTTAGAACGCAGTATGCATGACATGTCGCCCAAAGAGTTCGAGGTGGCAGCAAATGAAACGGGAGCTATTGTACTAGACGTTAGGCATCAGAAGGATTTTGTGAAAGGCCATATACCTCGTTCTATCTTTATTGGTTTGAATGGTGGTTTTGCTCCCTGGGTCGGGGCATTAATGAAAGATGTGCAACAGCCTATTTTGTTGGTAGTCGATGAAGATAAAATTGAAGAAGCGGTAACTCGTTTGTCAAGGGTAGGGTTTGATCAAGTGCTAGGATATTTGAAAGGAGGCTTCCAATCTTGGTTGGATGAAGGGTTGGATTATGATATGATAGAATCTGTACCGGCAACGGAGTTAAGCGAAGCGTTGGAGAAAAATAAGGACACTCAAATTGTGGATGTTCGGAAAACAGGAGAATTTTCATCAGAACATATATTGAATGCCATACATGCTCCCTTGTCCGAAATTAATCTTCACTTGGCAAGTATGCCTTCAGATGGAACATTTTATGTTCACTGTGCCGGGGGGTATCGTTCTGTGATTGCTGCTTCGATCTTGAAATCTAGAGGAATACATAATTTGAAAGATGTCGCTGGAGGTTTCAAAGCCATTAAGACTACAAATATTCCTTTGTCGGATTATGTTTGCCCGTCTACCTTGTAAAATAGTGACATTTTTGACTTGAACGCCCCTATTTCCACAAGAAAATAGGGGCGTTCTGCCATTATGAATTATACCCTAAAATACCCAACATGTCTTCAATCGTTTGTTCATTGCGATAAATGGTATCCACAAAATTTCCGGTTTTATCTTTATCTATGATGATAACCTTCGGAGCAGGAATAAGGCAATGTTTTATTCCACCATATCCACTAATGGCATCTTGATAAGCCCCGGTGTGAAAAAAACCAATGTAAAGAGGCTCTGAATCTTCATCCTCAAAAACGGGTAAAATTAATTGCTGGTTCAAATCTTCAGAATTATAATAATCCGAATGGTCACAACTAATCCCTCCTATATTGACCCGCGTATATTCATTTTTCCATTTGTTGATGGGAAGAAGAATAAATTTTTCATGGATAGACCAAGCATCCGGAATGGTATTCATCAGACTATTATCGATCATATACCAACGTTCATTGTCGTTTTGTTGTTTTTGTTCCAGTACTGAAAAAATAATGGCACCACTTTCCCCAACGGTATATTTACCAAATTCTGTAAATAAATCAGGTTCAGGAATATTATCGTTTTCACAAGCTTGTTTGATTTGATGGACAATTTCATTAATCATGTATTCGTAATCATATTCAAAACCCAAATTATTCCGAATGGGAAATCCCCCACCGAGGTTCAGCGCCTTTAATTCCGGGCATGCTTTTTTGAGCTGTACAAAGAGGTGGATGGCTTTGTGGAATTCCCCCCAATAATAAAGATTGTCTTTAATGCCGGTGTCGATGAAAAAGTGCATCATTTTCAATTGCACCCAATCGTTCCCCTTAATTTCGTTTTCATAAAAATCTAAGATGTCTTTGGAACGGATACCCAATCGAGATGTATAATAAGCGGATTGGGGTTCTTCATCAATGGCCATTCGGATTCCGATTTTTAATGGCTTTTCTAATTCTGCAGAAATGTCTTTTATTCTTTGCAGCTCTTTCTTAGAGTCTAAGATTAAAATGGAATTTTTAAAACCCATGTTATTGAGTTCGATTATTTTTTTTAAATAACCATCCGTTTTATATCCATTATGAACAATGATAGTCGAGAGACTCAATTCACCCTCTTCGTATAGCTTGAGAATCAAGTCGATATCGAATGATGATGAAGTTTCTAAATGGACTCCTTCGGCTAAGGCAGATTTGATAACATGAGAAAAATGGCAACACTTCGTACAATAACAATAATGATATTTTCCCTTATAATTGTTTTTTTTCAAGGCTCTATTGAAAAGATTTTTTGCTTTTTTTATTTGTTCACCAATACGGGGTAAATAGAGCAATTTAAAAGGCGTGCCGTATTTTTCAATAAGATATTGTAACGACAGACCATGGAAAGTCAAGTAACCATCTTTTAAATCAAAGCCCTCCTGAGGGAAATAATAGCTTTGATCAATGAGATTGAAATAAGTATTTTTCATTGATAGATAAGTAAAATGGTGAAGGGCATAAAAGACCCTTCACCATTTAAATAATTAATAATGAATCAATTTCAAATAATAATTCCTGCTACTATGAATGCAAGAATAAAATCCAAGGGCAATATAGTGTAAAAAACTAAAGTAATTCATAATCCTTTTTTAATTTATTTGAAAAAATAAATTCAATTTAAAACTGAAAATGCCATTTTTAGTTTTAAATAAAAACGGGGAATCTTATATTTTCTTTTTTAATAATCTGTTGATAAAGAACAGATTTAATCATCATTACTTTTTGTCAAACCAAGATTTAGAATTATATTCGTGAACGTTTATGCTCCAACCAACTATGAGAAAACCAATAACTTAATTTTTTTCCCATCTAACTAAATACAATGAAAACCAATTTGTAGGAATTCTCCAAACGTGGAGGATGCCTCAAACACTAGACTTGATTCAAAACATAAAACAAAGCATAAACAATGGTAAAAATTCAGTCGAAGCAAATTCTGAATGTTTTTGCTATGTTTTCCCTATTCTTTTTTTTGAATGTGGAAAATACTACAGCACAAGTATATAATAATCCGGGAGGAACGATAACCGGCTGTTCTGGAGCACTCTATGATACAGGAGGGTCGGGGGCAAACTATTCTAGCAACGAATCCATCGCCACAACCATTTGTCCTACGGATCCTACAGAATGTGTTACCGTTTCGTTCACAAGTTTTGATGTAGAAGCAAATTACGATTACTTATACATTAATCAAGGTACGTTTACAGGGACGGGTTCTTCAGTAGGGTATACTGGAACAAATTCTCCTGGAGTGGTATCTTCTTATGATCCTTCTGGTTGCTTGACGTTCATTTTCGAATCAGATGGTACAGTAACAGACCCAGGTTGGGAAGCGAATATCTCTTGTGGAACTTGTGGGGCTCCACCTCCAGCCAGTTCTGCTGATTGTATTGGAGCCATTCCTATTTGTACAAATGTAATTTCGGAAACTAGTTTGACGAATGGGGAAGGAGCTTTTCCCAATGAATATGATCCCAATGATCCCAATATGTGCTTAGATGCAGAATCACAATCCACCTGGTATATCTTTACCGCAAGTGCTACAGGAGATTTCGGTTTCGAATTACAACCCAACGATCCCGTAGATGATTTCGATTGGGCAGTATTTGATTTAACAAATGCTTCTTGTTCTGATATTTTTGCGAATACCAATTCACTTTTGGTCAGTTGTAATGCGGCAGGAGGAGATGACTTACCATTCGATAATGCATGTAATGGAAATACAGGAGCAAGTGGAGGAACATATGATATCCAAGGAGGCGGTTGTGGTACTTGTCCCCCTTCGACATTGAATGGTTGTAATACATCCAATGCTTTCATTCCGGTAACTATAGGAAATACATATGTATTGTATATATCCAATTGGACAGGTTCAGGAGCAGGTTATACATTGGATTTCAGCTTGTCAACAGCAGGGGTCATTGATGTAACTTCTCCGGAAGTAACCACAGTACAACAACCCATTTCTTGTGGCGCTACAGAAATCACATTCGAATTTTCCGAAAATGTAGTTTGTTCTTCCGTCCAAGATGGAGATTTCACCCTTACAGGTCCAGGCGGTCCTTATACACTATCGAACATAGAAAGCTTGGACTGTACAGGTGGTAGTAATTTTGGTCAAGTCTTTACAGCCACGGTTTCTCCTCCTCTTACATCCAATGGGACGTATTCTTTAAGTATTGTAGATGAGGTAG
>JAHDDR010000212.1 GCA_020629255.1 Saprospiraceae bacterium
GCGACCCCCTGCGTGACAGGCAGGTATTCTAACCAACTGAACTACCAGACCTAACTTATAAAATAAGTTGCTACCCTTTTGTAGCGGACACAAATGTAAAGTAGTTTTCAGAATTTGTCAAATTCTTTTTGAGAAAAAGTTAAAAAAAATAATCGAAGCACCTTCGAACCCCTTGCATTTGTTAAATTTGTAGTATTAATTGTACTGAAATTGCAAATAAGGAACGAAGAATTTATTCCTCTTTTCCTACTAAACATAAATAGCTTATGGTTTTTCTTGATTTTGAACGTCCTTTGGAAAAGCTCTACCAACAGTTGGAGAAGATTAAAGAGATCGAAGAGCAAGGAGATGTAGATGTTTCTGCGACAATAAAGGAGCTGGACAAAAAAATTAAAAATCAACGAAAAGAAATATATAGCAATCTTTCTGGTTGGCAGAAAGTGCAATTGAGCCGCCACCCAGATAGGCCATATACCTTGCATTATATCAAAAGCATGTGTAAAAACTTTAGGGAGCTACATGGAGATCGTTGTTTTAAAGATGATAAGGCCATTGTAGGAGGAATAGGTAATCTAGATGGTCAGACCGTTGTAATTATAGGGCATCAAAAGGGTGTAAACACTAAGATGAGGCAATATAGGAACTTCGGAATGGCTAATCCCGAAGGCTACAGGAAAGCCCTGAGACTTATGAAATTGGCAGAACGGTTTGGATTCCCTGTTGTTTGTCTGATAGATACTCCAGGTGCTTACCCTGGTATAGAAGCTGAAGAACGGGGACAAGCAGAGGCAATTGCCCGTAATCTCTTTGAAATGGCTCAACTCAAAACCCAGATTGTTTGTATTGTTATTGGGGAAGGCGCTTCTGGTGGAGCTATAGGAATTGGGCTGGGGGACAGGGTCTTTATGTTGGAAAATACGTGGTATTCTGTTATCTCTCCAGAATCTTGCTCTTCCATTTTATGGCGAAGTTGGGATTTTAAAGAACAAGCAGCCGAAGCTCTCAAACTTACAGCAGAACATATGTATGAATTCGGTTTGATTGATGGAATCATCAAAGAACCTTTGGGGGGTGCCCATTCTGCTCCTGAAGAAATGTCAAAATCTTTGAAAAAGCGTATCAAGAAAGAATTAACCGAACTAAAATCCATACCGATGGAAAAACTATTGGATATGCGTGTTGAGAAATATCGGAATATGGGCGTTTATGACAATCAATCGGATACGTTGAAAAAAATCGCTATTTCAGAACCTGAAAAATAATCCAAAATATTAGATGTTATTATCAATGTTTAATCATCCATAGAACTCCTTTTCATGTCCTTATTAGAAAAAATAAAATTAATACTGCATAAAAGGCATCTTAAAAAAGAGATGCAGAAAAATAAAGGGCTGGAAAGAAGTTCACTTCCGTTTTCGCAAGCTAATCGGATAGGTATTTTATTTAATGCTTCTAATAAAACCCAAGAAGATTGCGTAATGAAATATGTTGACCGGCTAAGGAATAAACATAAAAAAATCGTTACCTACATCGGTTTTTTCAATAACAAAGAAGAAACAAAAGTGTCTTTGTTTAAAAACTATAGCCTGAATGATTTATCATGGATATTAATTCCTAAAAATGAGGATGTGAATATTTTCAAAACCGAACCTTTCGATATTGTCATCAACTTTTTCGAAAAACCCTTGATACATGGCGATTATATCATGACACTTTCCAAGGCTCGTTTCAGGATTGGGAGAAATACGGAGAACACCGATGCCTATGAACTCATCATCAACGAAAAGAAAAAAGATGATGCCCATTTTATCGGATTACTCGATACTTATTTGAAAACCTTTAATGAAGAATCTAATGATCCACAACCAGCTTAAAGGAACCGGAGTTGCTCTCGTTACTCCGTTCAATAATAATGAAATTGATTTTGAAGCTCTGGAAAGAGTCATCAATCATTGTATTGATGATGGTGTGGAATTTTTGGTTTCTTTGGGAACGACGGGTGAATCGGCGACATTGTCCCAAAAAGAAAAGCATGATGTTTTAAATCATACTATAAAAACAATAGATAAGAGGGTTCCTTTGGTGGCAGGCTTTGGAGGGAACGACACCCATAAGATACTCAAAGACATGGAAGCGTTTCATTTTGATGGTATTGATGCCATATTGAGTAGTAGCCCTGCCTATAACAAGCCGACCCAAGAGGGTCTTTTCCAACATTATAAATTGTTGGCGGAAAATGCTCCCAAACCCATTATCATTTATAATGTACCAAGCAGAACGAGTTCTAATATAGATGCTAATACCACGCTACGCTTGGCGCATACTTCCAAAAATATCATAGGGATTAAAGAAGCTGCATATGATATGGGACAAATCTCAAAAATCATAAAACACAAACCCAAAAATTTTGTCGTGCTTTCTGGCGATGATACCCTTGCCTTGCCTCTGGTTTCTGTGGGGGGCGATGGTGTAATTTCTGTTATTGCCAATGCCTTTCCTTCGTCTTTTAGTCGGATGATTCGCTTGGGGCTACAACAAAATTTTAGGGAAGCATCCAAAATCCACCTTAAACTGACCGATGTCCATCCCTGGCTATATAAGGAAGGGAATCCGGCAGGAATAAAAGCTTGTATGGAATTGCTCCGGCTGTGCAGATCCGAAACACGCCTTCCTCTTGTTCCGGCAAGTGAAGAACTAGTCGATGAATTAAAAAAAGAATTGGTTCGCATCAATGCCATCGTTCCTGATGATGCCATTGTTTGATTGGATCCTTTACGGATGACAAACAAAAATCCCCTGTGCCTTTAGGCACAGGGGATTTTTGTTTAAAGCAAATTAACTTCGCCTATTTGTCATTACTTCCGAGAATAAATTTCTCTGTGGTGATTTTATTATTCTGTGAAATATTTACAAAATATACACCCGGAGTATTTCCTTTCAAATTGAATTCGCCGGTATAACTTCCGTCAAAATCAGAAATTTCATCCCTCATAATTTCTTTTCCAGAAGCATCTGTAATGGTAATTGAGACGGGTCCAACTTCATTCGAAGTAAACTTTAAAGAAAAGTTTCCATCATTCGGATTCGGATACAAATTGAAGTCCCCCAATTCTAAGCGAGCATTCCCCGTATCGGATTTGATAATATTTCTTTCTTCTCCATTTTGAATGATAATCTCTATATTTTCTTCCTTTTCATCCTCACAACAATCGATGCTTTTGCAACACTCCCTCATCATCCTACCCAATAAAGTAACTTTCGTTTTTTCTTCTTTGCCATCGCGAACCAACTTCACTTTTACACGATCGCCTGGTTCATATTTTGAAACGGCATCTATCAAGCCATCCATGTTCGTTATGTCTGTTTTTCCGAAGCGGGTAATTACATCCTGATTTTTCAAAACATCATCTTCGCGATTTACTTCTACTATTTTCACTCCTCTACCATTATCTTCAATCATAATACCGATATAAGCTTTCTCAACCATTTTGGAGGTACAACATGTCTTGTTTTTCTTCATGAAATAACGGGGCTTACTCTTGGAACATGAATTTTCGACCTCATCTTTATCTATCGAATAATAGCCAGAGGACAAAGGTGATGATTTATTTTCACCTAATTCTAAATCTATTGTTCGTGATTTTCCTTTCCGGTCAAACTCGATTTTTACCACATCTTTCGGTCCATAGCTTTTTATTTCTTTCGACAATTCCGAAAAAGTAGCCACTTTTACACCGTTAAAAGAACGAATGATATCGCCTTCTTTCAAGCCTGCCTTTTGAGCGGCAGAACCATCAATAACACCACCTAAGGTAACCCCTTGATCTGTCTCCTCTCCAGGCCATACTCCCAAGAAAGCCTTTGGGTCTGTAGACGATTCGTTTTCCAAATCTTTAATAATGATTTTTTTTCCATTCTCATCGTTCCATTCAATGCCATGCCCTTCCAAAATTTCTTCGATGTCTTCTGGCAAACCCTCTCCTTCTCCGATAAAGATCATTTTCTTTTGTTCTCCTTCTTCCCCATCATTCAAATGAATGATCCTCAAATCTTCGTTGCCGTTTTTATTATCTATATTGATTTCAATATCTTCTTCGTCATGGTCTCCCTTCTTCTTGATGATCCGGATTCTCTGACCGTCAATGTCTTCAGTATCTTCTTCCACTATCCGAATTTTTTTCCTTACTTCAACATTTATGTTCTCACCGTCTTCTTGGATATCAATATCCATGTCTTCCATTTCGAAATTTTCAGCTTCATCTCCTTCTAGAACTATTTCTTCTACCGTTTTCACACCATTCTCATCAATAATTTTTTTTATGATGACAACCTTTTTCTCGGTTTGTCCAATAACAGAAAATGCTGTCATTAGAATAATTGATATTATAAAAAGAACATTCTTCATAATCAAAAACCTTTTAATTAATTGTATTCTACAAATTTATTTGAAAAATTTGATTTTTGGTAAAGATTCGTAATCAGAACCTTAGCCAGGTGTTTCATGATCCACACAGCATTTGGCAATTATTCTCCTTCCCATCTTCAAAAGTTAACAGACAGTTAATCTCTGGCAAGGGTTGCATAGTTCCTATACATTTGTAAATGTTAAAATTTGTATCTTAACATTTTAAATCACAATAAAGAGAAATTTATTATTACTAATTATCTGCTTTTATGAGCAAGAAAGCTATTTGGGGAATAATTATTTTGATGAGTGTGGCGCTGATGGGGATCGTGGCATTGCAGATATATTGGATCGGGGAACGTCTCCGACTGGAAGAAGATTATTTCAACAAAAATGTTTTCAGTTCACTTAATAAGGTTTCTGATAAGTTAGAAACAGAAGAAAACCGAAGATTGGATCAAACCATCTGGAATCCAGAACGCCTTTCTAGTTCCCGTATTATTGGTGGCGATTTGAGTGGAGATCCTTTTTCTATAGAATCAGCTATTGGCTTTGGAATTTTTTCCAGAAAACACCGAGATACCATTTTATTGGGCCATACTGATGGGTTGGAGTGTAATTGTCTGGAATGCCGAAAAGAAAAATCTCGGATGAGGGATCGTCTATTCGAACAGAGACTAACAAAGCTGGATTTGTTGGATCATCCCTTAGAGGAAAGAATCCGGGTAGAACATTTGGATACCTATCTGAAGCAAGAATTAAGGAACAGGAATATAGATTTGGCATACACTTATGGTGTCTATTCTCCGATAAGAGAAGCATTCATTATCAGGGATGGCAAATACAATTATGTGGCGAATCATGAAGATGATTTTGGTTCCCAAGCTGTTTCCCTTCCCGATTTAGAATATGAACCGGAAAATCATACTGAATTACAAAATACTAGATATACGGTACAATTATTCCAAAGCTCTCCCAAGTTAGAACCGCCGGGTTATTTAATGATACATTTCCCAAACAAAACGGGTTATGTATGGAGAGGTGTCTGGACGACGCTAGGAGCAGCGATTTTATTTACAGGAATCATTTTATTCTGTTTCGTTTATACGATGCAAGTCATATTCACTCAGAAAAAATTATCTGAAATGAAATCTGATTTCATCAACAACATGACGCATGAGTTTAAAACGCCTATTGCCACCATTTCTTTGGCGTCGGATTCTATTACTAGTCCGATGATTTCCGGTAATCCCAAAAAAGTACAGCGTTTTGCCAATATCATCAAACAAGAAAATAGAAGAATGAACAGCCAAGTGGAAAAGGTACTCCAAATGGCTTTGTTGGACAAGCAAGATTTCCAATTGAAAATAACTCAAGTTGATGTTCACGAAGTGGTGAGACAAGCCGTTAATAATATCGGATTGAGGCTCGAAGCAAAAGATGGTAAAGCTGAGGCAATTCTAAACGCTACAAATTCGTTTATAGAAGCAGACCTCACTCACTTTTCGAATGTGGTTAACAATTTGCTGGATAATGCGTATAAGTATTCTAAAGAGAATCCTTCCATATCCGTTACAACAGAGAATGTAGCAAATGGAATCAAGATAAAAGTAAAAGACAATGGTATCGGGATGTCTAAAGATGCCCTTAAACATATCTTCGATAAATTTTATCGGGTCCATACCGGCAACCTCCACGATGTGAAAGGTTTCGGCTTGGGATTGAGTTATGTAAAAGCCATTATTACCGCCCATAAAGGGCAAATAGATGTAAAAAGTGAACTGGGGAAAGGTAGTGAATTCATTTTATTTTTCCCGTTTCTAGTCAACCAATAGCAGCATCAATGATTTTTTGCTGGTTATAATTTTTGAAAGTAAATACTCAAAGCAATATGACGAATGTGACGAACCCACGAATTCTATTAGTAGAGGATGATCAAAATTTTGGGGATGTATTGAGATCTTATTTGGAAATGCACGACTTCGATGTCGTTTTGGCCACCGATGGTGTTGCTGGACTCGAAAGTTACAGAAAAGGAGAATACGACCTGTGCATTTTTGATGTGATGATGCCCAGAAAAGATGGTTTCACCCTTGCTAAAGAAGTTCGTGAACAAGATCGGGAAATGCCCATTATTTTCCTGACGGCCAAAACACTGAAAGATGATGTTTT
>JAHDDR010000213.1 GCA_020629255.1 Saprospiraceae bacterium
AACAAAAAATTAACATATTAATTAAAATTATATCTATTGGCATTCATTTTGCTGCTAAAAGCTTGAGAAACCGTCAATACCCCAAATCCTACTATCAAAAAAACATAATCATAAAGAAATGAAAACAAGTATTATCGCATTTGGAGTTGCTTTAATGATGATGGGATTAGGTGCCTTCGGCATGATCCAGATGGACGAACTCAAGCAACATAAAAAAATCCTACAACAAAAGGATGTCGAGATCCAAGAACTAAATCAGTTAGTAGATGATGAAATGGAAAAGACGGCTGAATTGGAGACGACCAATCAGATTTTGGAGGATAGTATTGTTGAATTGAATTCGATGATTTATACCCTGCAACAAGAATTGATCAAAAAAGAAGAACGCATTCATTACCTCGAAGGAAAAATCAAGCGAAGAAATATCGCCATCCAAGATTTGAAAGATCAAATTACTCGATTGTATCGAAAACAGCATTTGGATAGGGATGCCATATCCAAACTTGAAAACGAAATTGCCCGATTGAAACAAGAAAGAACCATAGCCCAATCCCATCAACAAGATATGGTGGTGCAAAAACAAGCCACCGTTGCGGAAATCAAAGACTACCAAGAGAATGTCAATGAAATGCAATTGCTAACCAGTATTTCTGAAAGGACGCGGGTGAGTTTCACCAAAATTATGGGTAAAAAATATAAAAACGGAAGGCAAATCAAAAAGATGCGTAAAAACATGAACGGTTGGCAGTTCACGGATTTGGCTTTCAAGCTTCACCATCCGGATCATCGAATTCTTCTGAACCAAAGATATCTACTTAAAATTTATGATTTGGACAATGAAATGGTACTGACTTACTTGGAACAAAACCCACAATTTCCTAATACCAATTTAAATGGAATCGGTTTTGGATTCAATGGCAACCAAGTAGAATTGACATATTGCAATATGCAGACCAAGCAATCAGAAAATTATGAAGTACGGATTTTCCTTTTACATAATGGAGAAGAAATTCCTTTAGAAAATGGAGTTCTTCCTATCATCAAAAATGGGAAATTCATTCAACTATAAAACACCTAATGTGATGGGAGAGGATCTATCATAATTTGAGGATTCTCTCCATTATCGTTTCATTAGCGAGAGTAAACGCCACTATATAAATTCCCGAAGGCAGATCATCTATTTGTAGAGATCTGCCTTTATTTTTTGGCTTCACCCAACGACCATTGATATCCATCAATCCAATTTCTCCTTGAGAAACATCTTGTTCGGAAATGACTTCGATATAATCGGTACTTGGGTTGGGTACGATTTTGATTTTTTCCTCAAGAGAAGGTATATCATCCACACTCACAATCAAGGAAGCATCCGCAATCCAATCGGTATCAAAAAGGGATAGACCTCCCCGATAATTCCCGACTATCAACTCATAATAACCATCCATATCCACATCTGCGATATCCAAACCTACTTGATGTCCTTCATCAATATCTCCATAAGTATTTGTTACTTCGGTAAAATCGTTTTCCAAATTGCCCATTACATCTGAAAAGAGATAAACATTGCTGAAAAAGTTACTAGAAACAATGTGGGGTTCGGTATCCCCATCCATATAAAATACTTTCGGTGAAGCATAACCTCTTTGATCTATCGTGCCGAAATTTTCTACCCGAACATCCACTCCTCCCATTCCATCTATGTTGGGAGCGATTGACTTATCTCCTTCAAATTCGGGGACTTCTGCTGTCCCTATATTTTTGAAAAATGCCATTCGTCCTTGCTTGTAACCGGTAATGATATCTACGAGACCATCACCATCCAAATCACCTAGAGCGGGAACACATTCCAAACCTCCTTGAATGGATTTGTATTCCGGAATAATGGTATTGAAAACCGCCGGACCATCATCTCCGGTATTTTCAGCATAGAAGAGTCGACCTTGATCTTGGGCTACGATCATATCTTCATCACCATCGCCATCCAAATCGCCGAAGACGGGGGCAAGATCCCTATCCGAATATTCACTGAAATTGAGCCAGTCTTCATCTATTAATTGATATTCCGGCTGCGTTGCCGTTCCTATATTTTCGAACAAGACCAAACGAGTATCATAGCTTGCTAAATTTACAAAATAACCATCGGTTCCTACAACAATATCCAATAAGCCATCCGCATTATAATCGAAGAAAGCGGGTTTGGCTCCTTGTCCCAAATCGATGCCATCTTCCACAAGGAAATCCTGTTTTCTCAAATTAAAAACACCTTCCCCTGAGTCGGTGGTATTTTCGTAGTACCAGGCTACATCCACATTCAATGAAGCTCCTTGATCATTGGGTGATGCAATGAGATCTTTTCTCCCATCATTATTTACATCCAGAACGAAAGGAGCGGGAAAAACAGGAATATTTATAGGAGCATCATAGGAAGGAAAAGTGGCATCCATTTGGTCAAACCAAGGGTGTTCATCTACTCCAGTAGCAGAACTACTCAAAAACGATAATGTATTTACGGTGATGTCTCCAACAAGGATTTCCCAATCGCCGTCACCATTATTATCCCAGCATGCCATGGTAGAACCCGCATGGATATTCCCTTTTTCACCCGACATTTTAAATGAAGCGCATTCTCCATCCATATCGCCGAGCAAAATATCGGCAGATGTTCCGCTCTCTATGAAATACCCCCAACATTCTTCGGTATTGAGAAAAATCAAACTGTCGCTACCATATCCCATTTCTGCGGATTGGTTTTCGTAATACATTATTTTATCTCCGGCTTGACTAAAATTCAAGACATCCATATCACCATCTACATCTACATCTAAAAAGGAAGGAATATCTACAAATGCAGCATAGATTTCTAATTCGAAGCCATTGGATAGCGGATAGCTCAATAAATCAAAATCATTATTAAAATTTCTGACCAATTCGAATGCTAATCGATTCTCTGCATCGAAAAAGCCTCTATGCACTTCAATTCCGGGTATGCCCGGAATATTGGAATAGGTAAAAATGTCATAAGCTCCATCTTTATTGTAATCGGCCATCAAAGCCCAACTTTGGATGATGTTTGGAAAATTCTTGGCATATTCTGGGGCGAAGGTGTAATCAATTTGATTGGCTGTTCCATTGTTGATGAAGGTAAGCGGAACATTCCCCGTCCGATCAAAAACCAATAAATCCATGATGCCATCATTATTAAAATCAGCTTCTGAAAATTGTGGATTGTTCATTCCTCCCGTCCACGGTATCAAAAAATCCGAACCATCCGCTCTCTTCACATTAACATTTAACCTTTCGCCGGCAATTTGCCCAAAGGACTCCAGAAAAAATAATGATAGTATTAGAACCCAAAAAACTTTCATCAACTGCATCATGACTTAAATTTGATATATTTTCAATAGACTTCTCTTCATGCCAAAGTTAATCCATATCCGAAGAATCGAATAAGTCTTTGATTCTTTTTCCATCCAATTAACGTGTATTCGTCAATCTTTCTACTTTTTATTACCTTTAACGAATAACAATCAAATTCATATTATTGATAAGATATGGCAAGTACTAAAGACGCGAAAAACGAAAAGATCATAGAAAACAAGGAACTTAATATTTGGGAGGCATTGATTCCTGCCATTGTTCTCATTGCTTTATTGATGTATAATGTCTTCATGGCGGGTGGAGAGATGTTGGGCGGATATTCCAACCACTATATTTTATTGTTTGGTGGTGTAGTTGCCCTTGCTGTCGGCTTGTTCAATAAAGTATCCATTAAAAATATGTTATTTGAAGTATGGGATAATCTGAAAAAGGTGGCTGTACCCATCGTCATACTTTTATTGGTCGGAGCCCTCGCCGGTACCTGGATGTTGAGCGGTGTTGTTCCCGCAATGGTTTACTATGGTTTGAAAATTTTGAATCCGACCATTTTCTTGGCCGCATCGGTTGTGATATGTGCCATCATTTCTTTGGCAACCGGAAGTTCCTGGACGACTTCCGCCACCGTGGGTATCGCCTTGATCGGTATTGCCAACGCTATGGGTATTTCTGTAGGCATGACGGCTGGGGCTGTCATTTCGGGTGCATATTTCGGTGATAAAATGTCGCCCTTGAGCGACACCACCAATCTAGCTCCTGCGATGGCAGGTAGTGAGCTTTTCACCCATATCCGGTATATGATATTAACTACGGGTCCCTCCATCCTCATTACCATTGTTGCCTTCATCATTATGGGTTTCATGATTGAACCCAACCAAACCGATTCTGGTAATATGGTCATCAATGATTTATTGACGAACAAATTCAATATTACGCCATGGCTGTTTTTGGTTCCTCTTATCGTTATCGGAATCATTTTACTGAAGGTAAAGCCCATCATTGCCTTAACTATCGGAGCTTTGTTGGGAGGTGTTTTTGCCATTATTTTCCAACCCGAAGCCATCAAGGAGTTGACGGGAGCCAGTAGTCTCAACGTTCAATCTGGATTCCAGGGTGTTTTTATGGCTTTTATGAAAGAGACTTCTTTGGGATTACCCGATTTCATCAACAATTCTTCTATGGATGCCGACATTAAGGACAACCTGACAAAATTATTAAGTGGAAAAGGAGTTCAAGGAATGCTTTGGACGGTTTACCTTGTTATTTGTGCTATGTTCTTCGGCGGTATTATGGAAGCCATCGGAGCCTTGACCCGTATTTCAAAATCTCTACTATCATTAGCCAAAACGACTTTTGGTTTATTTGCCAGTACAGTAGCGAGTTGCTTGGCTTTGAATATTACCGCTTCGGACCAATACCTTGCTATTGTTATTCCTGGAAAAATGTTTTCCAAAGCATACGAAGATAGAGGTCTCGCTCCTGAAAATTTGAGTCGTACACTTGAAGATTCCGGAACAGTAACTTCTGTTTTGATTCCCTGGAATACTTGTGGAGCCTACCAAAGTGGTGTATTGGGTGTTTCGGTTGCCGAATATTTTGTATTTGCCATTTTCAATTGGATCAGTCCATTCATGACACTGATTATTGCAGGCTTAGGCATTAAGATTAAACAACTTCAACATAAAATCTAAGTCAATGAAATATTGGTTTTGGTGTGCTTTATTTTTTGTTTTCCTTGGGTGTTTTCCTCAGGAAGAAGCTCGTCCTGTCACGCCTCCACAGATAGAAGAAAAATTGTCAGAAATTGAAGCACAAGAGGGGGAGCCTTCTGAGAAAAATCCTCAATTAGAAGAATTTTTGGAAAAAGTGAAAGCAGCTTTCTTAGCCAACGATGTGGAAAAAATCCTAAGTCTTTCCGACCCGATGCAAAAAGGAATCCAATCAGAAGATTTTCAAATTGAATCTTGCCAATATATCATAGAAAATTTCAGTTTTAAAAATAAGATAAAGGAAAGCCATTGTGCATTCTTATCACACATTGCCCAATGGGAATATGATGGATATGAAGTGGATGAACATTTTTCGTACAAGGTGAAAGGTAGAGCCACGTTTAAAAATGGAGCATCCCAAGCTTTTTCTTTTTGGGTAAACAAGATTACGGATGATATTTATTTGATTTCGGGTGCTGTGGGATGATGGGCTATAAATCCAAAGAATACATTTTATCACAACGATCCGTATAGGGCTTTTTCTCATCTAGAACAAAGCCATATTTCTCATACATGGCAACAGCTTCTTTCAGTGACGACGCGGTTTCCAACATCACTTTCCCGTAGCCCAATTCTTTGGCTTTTGCCAAAAGAAAATGCATCATGAACCTTCCGATTCCCATACCTCTATATGTTGGCAATAGATACATTTTTCTAATTTCCACTACCCCAGGTTCATGTTCTAATAAACCAAAAGTACCCACAATTTCATCATGGGCATTCAATACAACACCGAAAAAACCATCTTTGTAATAATCAGCGGATTTATCTAAATCAGCATCCGTTTTACTAGCATCCACTTTAAGTCCATATTCTTCTAGTACTGAAAAAATAACTTGCTTTACATGAGTAGCATCCTCATTCTTAGCTGGTCTCCAATGAAAATTTTCGGGTAATTCCATTCTTTATCCTATTAAAAAAGGTCAATGCCTTTCAGACATTGACCTTTTGATTATTTTTTAGCAAGAGAAACATTAATTTCCACCAACATTTCCTTTCGATGCGGCATAATTCACTTTTAATTGACCCGCCTTACGCAATTCTGTTTTTACATCGGTAATAAAACCCATGGTTACATCATTATCGATACGGAGTGAAGCCGTCATCCTATCCCTATTCCTTTCCGGTACTTTGAGTTTTTTCTCCTCAATAAAGAAGGGAATTTGATTGATCTTGGCGAATTTATCATTTAACTGCAATTGAGGAGCTGTTCCATATTCTTCTTGGTAGCGCTTCATCGGTTTACCGATAAACATATACGATACCAAACTCTTATCTTCCAACTCTTTCAATTCACTGGCAATAGGTACTTTTACATCTACTTTCAGTTCTGCATTTCTAATCACGGTTACTACCATGAA
>JAHDDR010000214.1 GCA_020629255.1 Saprospiraceae bacterium
ATGGGATTCCAAAAAATGTTTGAAGCAAAAAGAAAAAAATGAATTGAACGCCATTCTTATTGGTGATAAAAAAGATTTCATCCCTAATGAATCCGCCAAATGTTTCATCCCCCGGCATGCTGTTATCATTTCAGACAGCCAGGGTCAAGTTATAGAGCATTATGCCATCTGTTTCGAATGTGAAAATGTAAAATATAGCAGAACGGATAATTATACGGATATCATGGATATATCTGTTATGGAAAAATTCTTTAATAAGATGGGTTTCACCACAAAAGAAGAACATCATTTTTAGGTCATGTTTGAGTATTTTGGAAAAAGAAGGCGTTTTTTTACGACCCTTTATTTTATCATCATTACAATTATAATTGCCCTCATTATATGGAGGAGTTGGGATCTGATCCAACAATATCATTATGATATGAAAAATGCCAATTATGATGTCAGGAGTATAGAAAGGGTCAATTTTATTCTGGATAAATACCCATTGGTGCAATATGATTCTCTCGACAAATCCTACCTGAGTTATACCAAATCCAATTATCGGAAATATAAGAAAATGCTTAAGGGAAGCGAATACTATCTTGTTCCAAAATCAGACGTGAATCGGAAAGTAGCCGGACGGTTCCGCATTAAAGATTTCATTTGCAAAGACAAATATTATTATTCTAATGATGATGCTCCCCTTCCCTGGCTCATGGATAAAAAGGTCTTATTCAAAACCGTCGAATTATTGGATACTTTGGAGAGTCGAGGATATAATATTGATGGATTCCATGTCAATAATGGGCATCGGCACCCACGGAGAAACGAACAGGTGAAAGGAGCCGGAAGTAGCCGGCACATCAAAGGAGAAGCTATTGATATTACAATTGGGGACATCAATAACGACGGTCGTTATACCAAAAAGGATAAAGACATCATACTGGAAATCCTCGATAAAGAAATCATCAAAAACGAAGGTGGCTTGGGTCTATACCCCGGAACGAGGAGTGTCCATTATGATGTGAGAGGTAAACGGGCAAGATGGAACAGCTATTAATTCTATAAGAAATATTTTAAATTGGATCTATAAATTAACATCCTGCCAACAGTTTGGCATTGAATAAAGAAGTAAATTTATATGTCAGAGCCTGTTTAAATTTTACACGTAGTGCTAAAAGCCCATTTTAAACTCGCTCTTATTAATCATTATGGAATACTCACACAATATCAGCATGATCCGAACGATATCACTCATCACTTTTTGCTTCTTAAATCTTAGCCTCTTTGCCCAAAATATTGAGCAGAAAATAGAACAGGTAGAGCAGCAACTCACCGATTTAGAAAAGAAACAACAACAACTCATCCATGAAATCGAAGATTATAAACTTCAAATATTAAGAAGGGAGCTCAAAAAAAATGGTTTGCCTAAATTGGAATCCAGTGAAAAACTGATCGAGCATTCGGCTATGAGCCTCGTATATTCGGAAGAACACGAACAAGCCAAGTGGGTCGCGCACATCATCATGCCAGATGTCACCACCGGAAATGCTGCCCGTTCCAATGATTTCAGGGAAGATCCAAAAGTAAGCACCGGCACCGCCATAGAACAAGATTATTTTTTAACCAATACCCTCGAAGATGGTACCATAGAATATGATGGCTTCGGTTACGACAGAGGTCACTTGGCACCTTCTGCCGATTTCAGATGGTCGACCAAGGCGCTTTCAGAATCCTATTATTATTCGAACATGTCTCCTCAACGCCCCGAATTCAACCGAGAAGGTTGGGGAGAATTGGAAGGAATGATGAGGGGTTATATGTATCACAATCCGGGAGCAAAGCTGTATGTTGTTACCGGTCCGGTATTAGAAGAAGGACTTCCTCCCATAGAAAGGAGCATCAATAAACCGAGTATTCCTAAACATTACTTCAAGGTAGCACTGGATTTAGAAAATGAAAAAGCCATCGGTTTTGTCATGCCGAACCAACGGCTCGCCTACCCCATCGAAACCTTCGCCAAATCCATTGATGAAATCGAAGAACTAACCGGCATTGATTTTTTCCACAATCTACCCGATGCCATTGAAAGCAAATTAGAAAAATTAGCCGATCCCTCCCCTTGGATGCACCAATCATCCGTAGGGGATGTTTTGCCGCTTTATGCTCCGGGATTACCCAAGAACCATTTCAATACCATCCAAGCCAAAAGATGGAAAAACCGAGATAAGAAAGTAACGGTTTGTGGTACGGTCGTGCATGCTAAGAAATCAAAAAAAGGAAATACCATGCTTTATTTGGACAAAGGCATTGCTGATCCTGTTTTCATCGTTTTTATTCGAGAAGAAGACATGAGGAATTTCAGTATGAACCTTTTGGAAGATCTGAACGGCGAAACAGTTGCAGTCACAGAAAAAATAGGCAAAATCGGAGAAACGCCCACTATGTTCATCAAGAACGAAAAACAGTTGTTGCTCTTTCACGATACGCAATAACAAAGTTTTTATTTCGGGAGAATAAGCAGAATATATTCCTACCTTTGCAGCAAAAGAAATTAGGAATTGTTAAGTATTTTCAAGACCAATCGTACCATCCTCAGCATTCTGCTGATACCTTATGCGTTTGTACTAAGGAGTTTCGGTTTTTTCCGCCCCATTCCCTTTGAATATGACAATGGAGGACTCTTGGCCGATCTATTCTATGAAAACATAGATTTTACGCCCCTTACGTCAGCCATTTTCGCTTTCGCTTTCGTCTTGATACAAGCCTATTTATTGATCATCATCAACAATCAGCTCAAACTCTCAAAAGACGATCACTTATTCACTGGAGTTTTCTATGTTTGGACAACATCCATCAGTATCTACTTTTTAGGATTAAGCCCCGCCCTCATCGGGAATACCTTCTTGATTATGGCATTGATGAGCCTACTGCAGGTTTTCAAAATGAAAGAACCTTCCGGTCATCATTTCAGTGCCGGTTTTTGGCTGGCTTTGGCTAGTTTGACATACGGAAGCCTTTTCCTATTCCTTCTATTCGGACTCCTAGCCATTAACGTGATAAGAGCATTCAATATATGGGAAATGTTCCAAATTATATGCGGATATTTTGTACCCTATGTACTTATATTTACCTATTTCTATGCCATCGGAGATGCTTCAGAAAGTTTCCTTCCTTATATCATTAGCTCTTTCCGTTCTTTCGCGGATAATTATCATCTGAGCATCAGCAATTATATTTCACTGGGACTGCTCGCATTGCTTATCATCATTTTAATATTGAATTACGGAAAATTTATGGAGCGACAAGTAATGAAATCCAGAAAGAGCATCATTGTAATGTTTATATTCATACCCTTTGTTCTCCTTAGTTTTATCATACAAAGTGGAGCTAGTTGGGAACACTTTATCCTACTAGCCATCCCCTTGAGTATTCTTTTAGGACTTTTATTTATTCGTATAAAAAGTACATTTTGGAGAGAAGTTTGGCATTTCTTGCTATTCTTAACAATTCCAATTGTCCATTATTTCATAACTTGACTCATATTTGCAACATTATTCATCCCTAAACCATTTAAAAACCATTGATAATATGAAATTCGGAGTAGTCGTTTTCCCAGGTTCCAATTGTGATGATGATATGATACATGTCATTGGCACAGTTATGGGACAAGAAGTAAGGAAACTTTGGCACAAAGATGAAAATGCCTTAGACGATTTCACCACAGAAGATTGCATTGTCTTACCCGGCGGGTTTTCTTATGGCGATTATCTTCGTTCAGGAGCCATAGCCAGCCATTCTCCAATTATGGCATCTGTTATTCGATTCGCCAATAATGGCGGATTTGTTTGGGGCATCTGTAATGGCTTCCAAATTTTATGCGAATCGGGTTTATTGCCCGGTGTTCTATTAGGAAATGAAAATCATCTGTTCATTTGTAAAAATGTATTTTTAAGAACAGAAAACACGCAAAGCCCCATCACTCAAAACATGAAAGAAAAGCAGGTATTGAAAATCCCCATCGCCCACGCCGACGGAAGATACCATGCTGATGAAACCACCTTGAAAAAATTGAATGATAACGGACAAATCCTTTTCCGCTATTCTAGCGAATGGGGAGATGTTTCCGGAAAAAATAATCCAAACGGAAGTTTGGAAAATATTGCCGGTATCTGCAATGAAAACAGAAATGTTTTCGGAATGATGCCCCACCCCGAGAGAGCCGCCGAGGATCTTCTAGGCAATCAGGATGGACGATTGCTCTTTGAATCCTTGCTTTCTTTTGTTCACAATAATGTAACATCTTAATTATGAAGTACACAATTCTATTTGTAATGGCCGCTTTTGCCCTAAGTGCGCTTTGGGCTTGTTCAGGAAGCAAAAACAAAGTGACCACCGATGTCAATGAAGATGGCACAGTCCAGAAAAAGGTAAGTTATTCTCCTAAACTGCTTTCTAGTAAATGGAAAGAAGTCAGAAGAAAAGACACTTATGATGGAAAGTGGGTAGACATCACTGAAGATAACAAAGTTATCGAATTTGGTGCCAATGGTGATTATTCTGAAAAGCATCCGGGCAATGATGCCGCCACGGGCACGTATCGCTTGGAAGGCGATCAAGTAACAACCGAGCATTCTGGGAATAACGCTCCATTAACCTACAAAATCACTTACTTGGACAAGAAGAAACTTACCCTTGCTATTCAAGGAAGGCACGGCAAAGTTTTTTACGATTATGTAAAAGTGAAGTAACATTTCTGATAAAAATTATGAAGGGTTGTATCTATTTAAGGTATAACCCTTTTATTTTTGCACAAAATCGACTTTCTTAAATCATCATTTATCTCTCGAAATTAATTTTATGTCATTACAACAATACCTCGATACCCACAAGGAACGTTTTTTAGAAGAACTATTGGATTTGCTTCGCATCCCTTCAGTTAGTGCCGATCCGGCATTTAAAGACGACGTGGCAAAAACGGCAGAATTCGTAAAAGATAAATTGGTCCAAGCGGGTGCGGATAATGTAGAAATTTGCAAAACAAAAGGACATCCGATTGTTTACGGGGAAAAAATCATAGACTCTTCTTTACCTACTGTTCTGGTATATGGTCATTATGACGTACAACCCCCCGACCCCTTGGATTTATGGGAATCGGGACCTTTTGATCCTGTTATCAAAAAAACAAAACTGCACCCAGAAGGAGCTATCTACGCTAGAGGTTCTTGCGATGACAAAGGGCAAGCTTATATGCACATCAAGGCATTTGAAGGTATGTTGGCTACGGATTCTCTGCCTTGTAACATCAAGTTTATGATTGAAGGGGAAGAGGAAGTTGGTTCTGTTCATCTGGGACAATTTTGTGAGGAGAATAAAGAGAAATTGGCTTGTGATGTCATCCTTGTTTCTGATACCTCCATCATTGCGAATGATACGCCTTCGATTACGGTGGGATTACGAGGTTTGAGTTATATCGAAGTAGAGGTGACGGGTCCGAACCGCGATTTGCATTCAGGGGTATATGGCGGTGCGGTTGCCAATCCGATTAATGTTTTGGCAAAAATGATCGCGTCCCTACAGGATGAAAATAACCACATTACCATTCCGGGTTTTTATGATGATGTGCTCGTCGTCTCTGATGATGAGCGGAAACAAATGAACAAGGCTCCTTTTAGTCTTGATGATTATAAAAATGATTTGGATATCGGAGATGTTCATGGTGAAAAAGGATATACAACCTTGGAACGTACCTCCATTCGTCCAACCTTGGATTGTAATGGTATTTGGGGCGGTTATATCGGTGATGGAGCCAAAACGGTTTTGCCTTCGAAGGCCTATGCAAAAATCAGTATGCGATTGGTGCCCAATCAATCATCTGATAAAATAACGGAATTGTTCCAAAAGCATTTTGAGAACACTGCCCCCGCTTCTGTAAAAGTGAAGGTTTCACCTCATCATGGAGGTGAGGCTGCGGTTACTCCTACAGATACTCCGGAATATCAGGCGGCTTACAAAGCGATGGAAAAGACCTTTGGCAAGGCTCCGATTCCGGCAAGGAGCGGAGGGAGTATTCCTATTGTCGCTTTGTTTGAAAAAGTGTTGGGCGTAAAAACGGTTCTAATGGGTTTCGGTTTGAATTCGGATGCGATTCATTCTCCGAATGAGCATTATGGTTTGTTCAATTATTATAAAGGGATAGAAACGATTCCATATTTTTTCCAATATTATAGGGAATTGAAAAAGTAAGGAATTATTGAAACATGAGTTCATCCGGATTTTTCATATCGAAGTTGTTTAAGAATAGTTGATGAAAATAATTAATTTTCAATCATTTGAATTGGGTATTCTTCATTTTTTGCTCGCACAAAAAACGAAGCAAAAAAGTGCGCTTTTTCTAAGGCATTTTTCTCCTTCTGGTCGAAAACCATTCATACATTCCTAAAATCCCTCCACGGTTTCGGGATTTC
>JAHDDR010000215.1 GCA_020629255.1 Saprospiraceae bacterium
CCGGACAAGTCAACGGCTGAGGCCCGCCCTACCCGATCTGAAACTCCCCCAATATAAATACTGTTGGACCAAAACTTCTGATGCTTGGGTACTAAATCAAATATATATGTTTTTTTCAGATTTTCCAAATCAATTTCGGAACAAACTCCATTTCCCCGTCCAAATAATTTGTCCGGACGAATTCATCATTCTTACGAAATACATGCCCGGCGGCAAGTCATCTCCATACAATTGTATTTCTTGCTGCCCGACTTGATAATCTAGTGTTTGTTTCCGACCCCTCACATCTATAATCTCCAATAATACATTCGGTTCTATTGCCGCCCCAACTTGTAGAATAGAATATCCCTGAGAAGGGTTAGGAATCAATTTGGCGGTCAATTTTTCGTCAGGAAGATTGATTACAGGAGTTGCATTTTCACAAATTTGATCATATAAAAAATCACGGACAAACCATTGGGTCGTATCCATATAATCCCCATCGGAAGTAAAAGGAACATGCCCGGCTCCATACCACGTAAAGAATTCATTTTCTATGCCTAGCTCATCCATTCGTTCATGTACAGAAGCACTTCCGCTGAATTCAAAATTCACACCTAATGTGGTCATGATTTCTGTACCATAGGGAACCGTTCCGTCTTCGGTACCATGCAGGCTTACAATCGGTTTATCTCCTTCATTGATCCATTCCGTTTCCTTGATGCCTCCACTCAAATTGATCACACCCGCTATTTCGGAGCCATAACCCGGGTTTCCACTATTCCCCTCAAACCAACCATTATCTACAAATTCTTGATAAATCTCTTGTGGCACTTCGCTTTCTTCGTCCAAATAAGCCAAGTGAACCGCAGCGATTGCTCCAGCAGACACTCCTCCTACATACACCCTTGTCGTATCTACTCTATATTTATTATCTGTTACCGCATCCTTGTAAAAAAATCGAACGGCGGCCTTCATATCGCTCATGCTTTTCCGTACTGCCCGATAGGCATTCAGATTCGAATTGTCCCAAAGCAAATCTGTGGTCAAGCGGTATTCGATAGAAGCATTCACGTATCCTCTTTTAGAAAAATAATCACATAATTGCAGGATGTCCGGCGACAAACTAGAACCCGCCACAAAAGAACCTCCGAAAGCCCAGATGATCAAAGGGCGTGCTTCTAGGGAATCACCGGCCGGTTCGAAAAAATTCAAAGTGAGTTCCTGCATCGCATTTGGATTCAGAATATTGGGTTGGGGAGCTTCCCCATACCGAATACCGAATTCTGAATCCACATCATCAAAAACAGCATCATAATAACGTTGGCCATCACAATTCTGGGAAATCAAGGAATAAGCCGTAATAAATGAAAAAAGGAATGTAAATAAGGATTTCATATGATTATCGTTGGTCTATAAAGTGGCAATAAAAATAATGAAGATATTCCAATTCTGATCAAATATTTTGTCTGATACTCCTTTAATCATGTAAAATCCTCTATTCTCGCCAAGAAGTTTCTTAAAATCAATGCTAATCTCAACAAACCGTAGCTTATCCAACAAATTAGATCTACCTTTGCACCTCAAAATTCAAATCGGACATGGAAGAGATTCGTAACATAGCCATTATTGCCCACGTTGACCACGGAAAAACCACCCTTGTGGATAAGATTTTCCATCAGACAAAATTGTTCAGCGACCATAAAGAAATGGGAGAGCTTATTCTCGACAACAATGAGTTGGAAAGGGAACGAGGCATCACGATTACGTCTAAAAATGTATCTGTAAGATACAAAGGCACAAAAATCAATATTATAGACACACCGGGTCACGCCGATTTTGGTGGTGAAGTAGAACGGGTGCTTAAAATGGCAGATGGTTGTGTTCTCTTGGTCGATGCCTTCGAAGGCCCTATGCCGCAAACTCGATTCGTAACGTCCAAAATGTTGGAATTGGGTTTGAAACCTATGGTTGTTGTCAACAAGGTGGATAAAGACAATTGTCGTCCCGACGAAGTACACGAAGCTGTTTTCGATTTGTTTTTCAATTTGGATGCCAATGATGAACAATTGGAATTCAGAACTCTCTATGGTAGCTCGAAACAAGGTTGGATGAGTGAAGATTGGCAAAATCCTACGGAAGACATCACACCTCTATTGGATGCCATCTTAGAAGAAATCCCTCCTTCTCCTTTCCATGAGGGAACGGTACAGATGCAAATTACCTCTTTGGATTATTCCAACTTTACCGGACGAATTGCCATTGGTAGAGTTCATCGAGGAACCCTAAAAGAAAATACGCCCGTTTGTTTGGTTAAACATGACGGTTCTACTGTTAAAACCAGAATTAAGGAACTCCACGTTTTTGAAGGATTGGGTCGTAAAAAAGTCTCTGAAGTACGGGCGGGTGAAATTGCAGCAGTTGTAGGTTTAGAAAGTTTCCAAATTGGAGAAACCATTGCCGATTTTGAAAATCCTGAAGGCTTGGAAAACATCCATATTGGAGAACCCACGATGAACATGTTGTTCACCATCAATAATTCTCCATTTTTTGGTAAGGATGGTAAATATGTGAATTCTCGCCAAGTACGGGACCGATTGATCAAAGAGACCGAAAAGAATTTGGCGTTAAGAGTAGAAGATACAGAATCGCCGGATGCTCTTTTGGTATATGGTCGGGGCATTCTCCACTTAAGTGTTTTGATCGAAACCATGAGACGGGAAGGCTACGAATTACAGGTAGGACAGCCTAGAGTTATTATCAAGGAGATTGATGGCAAAAAACATGAACCTATCGAATTGCTTTCCATTGATGTACCGGATGAATTTTCTGGCAAATGTATTGAAATGGTGACCCTCCGAAAAGGATCGATGACGATTATGGAACCCAAAGGCGATTTACAGCACTTGGAATTCATGATACCTTCTAGGGGGATCATTGGTTTAAGAAATCGTATTTTGACGGCTACTGCCGGACAAGCCATCATGAACCATCAATTCGATTCTTTCCAACCTATGAAGGGAGACATCCCCAAACGTCTGAATGGTGTTTTGATTTCTGCTGCAACGGGTGCAAGTACACCCAATGCCATTGGTCGCTTGCAAGATCGAGGCAAATTCTTCATTGATCCGGGTGAAGAGGTGTATGAAGGTCAGGTTGTGGGAGAAAATACAAGAGAGAATGATATTGTTGTGAATGTGATCAAGGGAAAGCAGTTGAACAATATGCGTTCTGCGGGTAAGGATGATTCCATCAAAATTACGCCGGCCATCAAGTTTTCTTTAGAGCAGGCTTTGGAATACATCCAAGAAGATGAGTATGTGGAAATCACTCCGAATTTTATGAGATTAAGAAAAATCCTCCTTACAGACAGTGATCGAAAAAAGGCCGCGAACAAAGCCATTGCCCATTTGAAATTCTAGTCGGATATTGGCATGTATTCCATAAAGACGCCCCATTTACTCCTTCATCTCCCTAATTCGGATTGGGCTGAAAGGCTATTGGAATATGAATTAGAGAATCGAACTTTTTTTGAACCTTTCCGGGCAAAAAGAGACGACAGTTTCTTTACCCTCGATCATCAAAAAGAGCGGCTGGTTAAGGCTCTAAAAAATGCCATCGAAGGAAGTGAAAATCGCTTTTGGATCACACCGTTGGATGCTCCGGATATCATTATTGGTGATATCGGATTGAGCAATATTGTACGAGGTTGTTTCCTTTCTTGTCATTTGGGTTACAAAATGGATCAAGCCCATAACGGCAAGGGTTTAATGACCGAAGCCATCGCCGGAATTGTTGATTTTGCTTTCAAAAAATTGCAATTGCACCGAATTGAAGCCAATATTTTGCCTTCAAATATCGCATCTAAAAGAGTACTGGAAAAAAATGGCTTCGAAAAAGAAGGTTTGGCCCGTCGTTATCTAAAAATCAATGGAATATGGGAGGATCATTTTCATTATGTGATTTTAAATGATGCCTCAGAATAAAATCCTTACATGATAATAAATACAAATACCTTCTCGTTTGTAGTCATCAAAAGGCTTTTTAAAAGTTGGATAAATTGGTAAAAAGCTGTTTTATTTGTATTTTGAATACGCATAGAGTTTGTCAGAAAATCAAATTATTCGCTAACACACTCTAAATTTCACACACATTAATTAGATTTTAACCCATTTGAAACCACATCAAATCGATACGTTTATGAAAAATTTAAGTCTTATACTCATCCTATCATTTTTCGGAATGATACAAATAGAGGCTCAATGCAGCAAAAGTTCTAGAGCTGGTGTTCATGTGGTACAACCCAAAGAAAATTTGTACCGAATTTCTAAAATGTACAACGTTAGCATGCAGGACATCTGTATATGGAACAACATTACCATTAATCAGATTTTACCGGTTTGCAAAGAATTGATCGTTCATGCTAAAACGAGCAAGCCTACACCTTCAACTCCTACGGTAAGCGTTCCCTCCATCAATCCGGAAGTGCAAGATATTTTTGCGGAAAAATCGGGTGGTGACTACGAGACGGATCGAAGCCACAGGCATGTGGTACAGCATGGTGAGACCATCAAATTCATCGCCGAAAAATATGGCTATACAGAAACAAGATTCCGAACCATGAATGGTCTGAAACCCGGAGAGGAATTATTATCCGGCTCTACTTTGGTGACTTCAAATTGCTATTGCAAAATCGATCCTACACCGGTTATTCCGCCCAACACCCCTACTACATCCACACACACAACAACGACCCATACAAATACAAACCCTCACACGACGACAACGACCCAACCGGGAAGTATTTCTTCGGACATCCTGACTTCCAAAAGTGAAGATTCCCAATCTTTCCAGCCGGCAACATTGGCTCCTTATATGTCAACGAAAGAGTATGAAATGATTAAGGAAATCAATCTGCTTCGACAAGCACCTATGTCGTATGCTCTCATTATTGATCAATACAAAAAGAAACAAAATGCTAAAGGATGGCATGTTTATGATCAAACGATAGATGAATTAATTCAGCAATTATTAAGCACGCCTACCTTATCCGCCCTCCACCCGGCAGAATGCATGTACTCTGCTGCAAAATCTCACGGAGACGATATAAAGAGAATGGGTAACGCCAACCACATAGGTACGGATGGTTCTTGGCCCTGGGACAGGGTAACCCGTGCCTGCCTTAACTTCCAAGATGGGAATGAAAATTTGGTAGGAGGACCCGAAACGGTACGTGAGGCCGTCATCTTACTCTTAATCGATCATGGCATTCCTGGGCGTGGACATAGAAATAATTTATTGAACCCTCATTGGACGCACGTTGTATGCCATCATGTAGGAACTGTTGGAAGCATGCCCAACGTTTGGGTTCAAAAATTCGGAAAATTATAATTGACTTTTCCTTTATATTTTTCAAAAAAATCCCTTTGCTTTCGGCAAAGGGATTTTTTTATTTTCAATTCGACCCAACCTTTTCACCCATCCTCCCCGTCTCTACTAAAAATTATTTCATCATAAAAATATTACCAACATGAAAATGATATTTCAGCTCTTCAGTTTTTGCTTCCTACTCAATTTTATTTCCTGTGGAGAAGACGACTTGCATTCTTTCAATCCAGAACAACTTCAGGGAAAATGGAATTGGGTAAGCTCCGTTGGCGGCATTGGTGGATGGACACAAACACCTGAATCTACCGGACAAGACATTCAATTGGAAATTCAAAATGGAATATTTAAGCAATTTACGAACGGTACGCTTACTTTAGAAACTACTTACACTTTAGAAGAAGCCGAATCCATTTTTACGGGAGAAACCGAAGATATGATTTTTTTATCCTCTGAATTTCAAATTCAGTATTCTTTTATTCTGGAAAACGACAGACTTGTACTAAAAGAAGAATGCTACGATTGTTTTGTATCCGAATTTGTAAAAGAATAAATTCATTTTCGGAACTTATATTTTGAAAAATTAATAAACATGAGTCATCCCAAATTTTGAGCGAGAGCAAAAAAGAGACAATTAGAGATGGCTGTTCTATGATTCCAATGTCTCATGAAAATCCCGGACCATGTTTTCCAATTTCTAAGCAAACCCAAAATGAAATCAGAAACAAGGGTTACGATGCCGAGGAGCTTAAGTCTGTTCTCCCAAAACTACAATCTTGGGGATTCCATTGTCAATTCGGATTTACAAAACCTGAATGAGACTACGAATAAATCAAAAAATGTACCCACAAGACGTTTGTCTATCTGACGGTTGAGTTCTCCCTGTATGTCTTTGAGGTAACGTTCCGATTTACGAAGTATAAACTCTGCAGCTTGTTGGCGGATTGGTTCGTTTTCCTTATTTTATAAGAATGTTTTAAACATAAAACCTCCTGTATTTTTGAATATGTGATAATACTCAAATTTACACAGGAGGCTTCTTTTTTCATAATCATCCTAAAATTCGG
>JAHDDR010000023.1 GCA_020629255.1 Saprospiraceae bacterium
TCATCATTATATAATTTTCCTACATAACGACTTCCATGGTCGTGGAAAATTACAACCACTACATCGTCTTTGGTCAACTTATCCTTCATCTGAACTACTCCCGCTGCCGCTGAACCACAAGAATAACCTAAGAATAGACCTTCTTCCTTAGCCAAACGTCTTGCCATAATGGCACCATCTTTATCTGTTACTTTTTCAAATAAGTCTATTAAGCTGAAATCCACATTTTTAGGTAAGATATCTTCGCCGATACCTTCAGTAATATATGGATAGATTTCTTTTTCATCAAAAACGCCAGTTTCGTGATATTTTTTAAACACTGAACCGTAAGTATCCACGCCCCAAATTTTGATATTGGGATTTTTCTCCTTGAGGTATTTTGCCGTTCCTGAAATTGTTCCTCCCGTACCAACGCCCACTACAAGATGTGTG
Organism: Saprospiraceae bacterium; assembly: GCA_020629255.1. GTDB lineage: Bacteria > Bacteroidota > Bacteroidia > Chitinophagales > Saprospiraceae > JAHDCE01. The sequence continues at coordinate 433 of JAHDDR010000023.1, forward strand.
ATTTTTCCATCCGTTTGTTCCCAGATTTCAGGTCCGGTACTTTCGTAATGTGCTTGGGTATTGGATAAGTTATCGTATTGGTTGCACCAAAATGAATTTGGTATTTCCTTGCTCAAACGTTCAGCTACAGAATAATATGAACGAGGATCATCGGGTGCTACATCAGTTGGACAAACAATTACTTCCCCCCCTACTGCTTTTAAAATATCTACTTTTTCTTTAGACTGTTTATCTGTAGTAGTAAAAATACATTTATATCCTTTTACAGCAGCAGCAATGGCGATACCCATACCCGTATTTCCGGAAGTACATTCGATGATGGTTCCTCCAGGTTTTAGATCTCCCCTTTTTTCAGCATCCTCGACCATTTTCAAAGCCATCCTATCTTTAATAGAATTACCCGGATTCATAAATTCCACCTTTGCCAAGACCAAAGCAGATACTTCTGATGTAACTTTGTTAAGCTTTATTAAGGGTGTATTTCCAATTGCTCCTAAGATATTTTCAAAATATTGCATTATCATTGTGTATTTGTGCCGCAAAGATGATAAATAATACTTTCTTTTTTAGCATTATTGTAATTTGTTATTTACCAAATCAATATTGATGCAACAGATCTCTATTTTATTAAAATAAAATTCTAGAGAACAGATTTTTTACAAAACAATAGATTTTATTATGAATAGTTTTTTATGGAAGGGAAATTAGAGGTTTTGAAAATATACAAGGCATTTTCCGAAAATCGTAGCCTTAGCTACGGTTAAGGGAAATAACGAAGTCGATTTTACAAAAGATCAATTTGACTATAATCAATTATTCGTAATAAAGTCCGATACTCTTTTAGCAGATATGAAATATATACTCTCCCTAGACCAAGGCACTACATCATCCAGAGCTATCCTTTTCGATAAGAAAGGAAACATTAACGCGGTTGAACAGCAAGAGTTCACCCAGATTTATCCAGAACCGGGATGGGTAGAACATGATCCAATGGAAATTTGGAACACTCAACTAAAGGTCGCTCAAGATCTTATTAAGAATAATAACATTTCAGTCTCTCAAATTGGAGCCATCGGCATTACCAACCAAAGGGAAACGACTATGGTTTGGGATAAATCGACAGGACTTCCCATTCATAATGCTATTGTTTGGCAAGATCGGCGTACTGCGAAAATTTGCGATCAGCTCAAAAAGAAAGGATTGCATAATTATGTACGGAAAAATACCGGCTTAGTCATTGATGCCTATTTTTCCGGTACCAAAATCAAATGGATATTAGATAATGTGAAAGGGGCTAAGGCAAAAGCCAAAAAAGGAGAACTCCTTTTTGGAACGATCGACACTTGGTTGGTTTGGAAATTAACCGGAGGGAAAGTCCATATCACTGATTATTCCAATGCATCAAGAACATTAATCTATAATATCAAATCGCTGAAATGGGATGAACGAATGCTCAAAGAATTGGGTATTCCCAAAGAGATGTTGCCTGAAGTAAGACCTTCTAGTGAAGTTTATGGTCAAACAGATTCATCCTTATTTGGAAAAGAAATACCCATTGCCGGTGTTGCCGGCGATCAGCAAGCTGCTTTATTCGGGCAAGCTTGCCATGAAGTCGGAACGGCAAAGAACACCTATGGTACCGGATGTTTTATGTTGATGAATACAGGTACTAAACCGGTAACTTCCAAAAGTGGTTTGCTTACTACAATTGCATGGGGCTTGGATGGTGAAGTACATTATGCTCTTGAAGGATCAGTCTTCATTGCTGGAGCAGCAGTCCAATGGTTGCGGGATGGATTGAAAATTATTGATTCTTCTCCTGATTCGGAATTTTATGCCATGAAGGTTGAAAGTACGGATGGCGTATATGTTGTACCTGCTTTTGCAGGATTGGGTGCTCCCTATTGGGATATGTATGCCAGAGGTGCAATTTTTGGTTTGACAAGAGGTACCTCAAAGGCTCATTTGATTCGAGCTACTTTGGAATCTTTGGCATATCAAACAAGAGATGTTTTGGATGCGATGGTCAAGGATTCAAAAGTAAAATTGACATCCTTGCGGGTAGATGGAGGTGCTTCTGCCAACAATCTTCTCATGCAATTTCAGTCGGATATATTAGGTGTTGAAGTAGAACGACCTAAAGTTATAGAAACCACGGCTTTAGGCGCGGCTTACTTAGCCGGTATTGCAATGGGTTTCTGGAAGAAATCCGAAATATCGAAGAATCGCCAAACGGATAAGAAATTCAAGGCGAAAATGGAAGAAAAGCAAAGAAAACAGCTTTATAAAGGGTGGCAAAAAGCAGTGAAAAGAACCATGGATTGGGAGAAATAATATGGCTATGCTTAAAATAGGAATAACAGGAGGTATTGGAAGTGGTAAATCGACGGTTTGTAGAATCTTTGAGGTATTGGGCATCCCGGTTTATTATGCTGATGATCGGGCCAAATGGCTCATGAGGAATGATTCAAAATTAATGGATGGTGTGAAGCAACTTTTGGGCGAAAAATCTTACTTAGAAAATGGAGAGTTGGATCGCGCCTATATTGCATCCATTATTTTTAATGATAAAGATAAATTGGAAAAAATGAATGCTTTGGTACATCCTGCAGTTTGGATGGACGGCGAACGTTGGAATGAGGAACATAAAAATGCTCCTTACACCCTCAAGGAAGCGGCCTTACTTTTTGAATCCGGAGGTTACCAACTCATGTATAAAATGATAACAGTTTACACACCCAAAGAAATCCGACTGGAACGAGTATTGAAACGTGATAATGCCAACAAAAAAGAAGTGTTGGCCAGAATGGATAAACAAATGGATGACGAAAAAAAAATGGAATTATCAGATTATATCATTCATAATTATGGAGATCATTCTCTTATCCAACAAGTATTAAAAATACATCGTGAATTATTGTCCTAAAATAAATGGGCAATCTGATTCCTTTGTTACTTTTGCAATCTTAATCAATATTAATTATGAAAAATTATATTTTTTTATTTCTCATTCTTGGCTTGTCTTTTACACAGATGTCTTGCGAAAAATTTGATCTAAATACCCAAAAACAAGAAATCAGGGATAGATTGGCAGAAGAAGGATTACTAGACGATGCCATCGAAACGGATGAAGGCATCTTCATTATCTTTGAAAATGAAGGAACAGAAAATGTCATGCCGGAAGTCTCCTCTACCGTAGATGTTATTTATGAAGGAAGATTATTCGAAACAGATGAAATCTTTGATTCTTCTTGGGGGCAGATTAGTCGGATTCCTACTATTTTAGCGACTATCGAGGGGTGGCAGATTGGTATTCCTATGTTTAAAAAAGGACAAAAGGGAACCTTATATATACCGGCAGCTTTCGCCTATGGAACCACCAATGACCGCCCGGGAAGTACAGGCGTAGTTATAGAAAGAGGTTCAATTCTGATCTTCGATGTAGAACTGGTTGATTTCTTCTGATTCTAACCATTCCATTAGTCTTAAACGAAAAACCATGAATATCCTAGTTATTAATTGTGGAAGTTCTTCCATAAAATCCGAAGTGATTTCTTCTTTGGATGGTCGTCGATTGTGTATCATGAACATCGAGAGAGTGGATGAATCCCCTGTCATTTCCCTTGATGACAAGATAATGAAGGCTTCTGGAAAAGGACATGAAGCTGCCCTCAAACATGCTTTTCCCTTATTGATAGAAAAACTGAATGGTATCAAAATACAGGGTGTGGGTCATCGAGTGGTTCATGGAGGGCAGCAGTTTGATGAACCTGTTCTTATCAATAACCAAGTAGAAGAAGCCATCGAAGCACTGGAGGTTTTGGCTCCTTTACACAATCCCGTTAATTTGAAAGGGATTCGGATGGCTCGATCCTTTTTCAAGGACATTCCACATATTGCCGTTTTCGATACGGCATTCCATGCTACGCTACCTCGTAGGGCGAAAACGTATGCTTTGCCCAAAAAACTCAGGGACAAACACCAAATCCAGCGATATGGCTTTCATGGAACAAGCCATGAATTTGTGGCTCAAGAAGCAGCAAAATTCCTAGATCGGGACTGGAAAGAACTCCGAATCATTACTTGTCATTTAGGAAGTGGCTGCAGTATGGCTGCCATTGAATATGGTCGCAGTGTCGAGACTAGTATGGGAATGACTCCCCTTGAAGGGTTGGTAATGGGGACTCGAAGTGGAGATTTGGATGCCGGAATCCTTACCTATTTACAACGCCAAGAAAATTTGGATGTCAATGCTTTGGATCATCTTCTGAATCGGGAAAGTGGTCTGAAAGGCATCAGTGGTATGGGTAATGATATGCGGGATATCATCCAAAAAGCAGAAGAAGGGAATGATGATTGTAGATTGGCAATACAAGTTTTTGCCCATAGAATCAGAAAATATATTGGTGCCTATGCTACTGTTATGGGAGGTGTGGATGCCATAGTCTTCACGGGAGGAATCGGCGAAAACAGTCCGATGATTCGCCATAGAAGTACGCAAAGGTTAGATTTTTTGGGAGCCATTATCAACGAAGACAAAAATCATGATATTCGACTGGATTCAGAAAATCCTATACAAGAATTTTCATGGAACCATAGCCGGGTGAAACTATTGGCAGTCAAAACGGACGAACAATTATCCATTGCAAGGCAATCAGCCAAATTATTGGAAAAGGATATGGAAGTAAATTCTATTCCACCGATTCCTGTTGCTATTTCCGCCCGTCATATTCATATTACACGAGAAACCTTGGATCAATTATTTGGGAAAGGATACGAATTGACCGTTAAAAAACCCTTGTCCCAACCCAACCAGTTTGCCGCCAATGAAACCGTAAAAGTGATTGGTCCCAAAAACGAATTTGAAACCGTTCGGATTCTAGGTCCTATCCGTTCCCGAAATCAATTGGAAATATCAAGGACAGACGAATTCTTTTTGGGTATTGATGCCCCTATCCGAGAATCTGGGAAAACCGAAAATACACCGGGTTGTATTTTAGAAGGCCCTAAGGGAAGAGTACAAATTCATGATGGAGTAATTTGTGCGTGGAGGCATATCCATATGACACCCGACGATGCTGAAATTTTTGGTGTGGAGGATCGAGATATTGTAGATGTGAGCATCAGTAGTGGAGAAAGGAGCCTTGTTTTTGGGAATGTCCTCATTCGTGTATCTCCTAAATATAAATTGGAAATGCACATCGACACAGATGAAGGCAATGCTGCAGAAATACATCGAGGAGCAACAGGTGTTTTACTCAATACAGATGGAGAAGCTCATCTCACTAAGAAGAAATTGAAATAGACCTCCTCCATTTCTTCCAAATTCCTATCTTTGGGATTCCCGTAGCTAATTTCTTCGGGATAAAATCGATGAAGAAACAGAAATACAATATTTTCGTTAAGGCATTCCGAATGATTTGGGGGTTTTGGAGTCTGCTCTGGTTTGGAGTAGCAGTCGTTTTATGTGCCCCCTTACATATTGTTCTTGCTCCAATTTTTGGAGAAAAGGCAGCGAGATTCCTCATGTGGTGGACCTATAGAATAGGAGCTTATTTCATCCTTATCCCTTCCTTAACTTTCATTAAAAATCATGGACGAGATAAAATTGATAAAAATCTGAAGGCTGTCGTAGTGGGTAATCATACCTCCAATATGGATTTTTATGTAAACCCGCACACTGCTCCTATGTTTATCCGGGTTTTGGTGAAAAAGGAACTGGAAAAAATTCCTTTGTTCGGTTCGGTCATGAAAGCCATTGCCATTTCAGTGGATCGAGGAGACAAGGACTCTCGGAAAGCCAGTTTGGCGAAACTCAAGGATAAATTAGAACGGGGCTATTCGATTTTTATTTATCCTGAAGGTACACGTAACCGTACCGATAAATTATTAAATGATTTCAAATCCGGTGCATTTAGGATGGCGATTGAAATGAAACTCCCTTTGGTGATAACAACCACGGCGAATACTCGTTTAATCAATGATATCAGACATGGTGTTTTTGATATGCGGCCGGGTATTTTGCATGTGTATTGGGATGGACCCATCGACACTTCTTCGATGGCCCTAGATGATGTTCCCGCTCTGATGGAAAAAACAAAAAATATTATGGAGGCACATCTAAAACGTCATTTACCTGTTGATTCTTAATTAGGGTTTTAATTTTTCTAAAATCATGAAAAACGAGGATTCAATCAGTCTAAATAAATTTATCAGTAGCAAGGGTCTATGTTCTAGGCGTGAGGCTGACCAGTGGATTGAAAACGGACGGGTAAAAATTAATGGGGCAATCGCTAAAAAAGGAAATCGTGTTTCAGAAAATGATGAGGTTACAATTGATGGAAAAAAAATCAATCAAAAAGTAAAATCGGTCTACCTGATATTTCATAAGCCGCCGGGAATTACCTGTACTACGGATAGAAAAGATAAAAGCAATATTATTGATTACATCAATTATAAAGAAAGAATTTTTCCGATTGGACGCTTGGATAAAAATTCGACGGGTTTAATTTTATTAACCAATGATGGGGACATTGTGAATCAAATTCTCAGGAAGGAAAATAGTCATGAAAAAGAATATGTAGTAAAAGTGGATCGACCCATTGATAAAAAATTCATCGAAAAAATGTCGAAGCCGATACCGATGTTAGGCACAAAAACATTACCCTGTACGGTTATCCCCCTGAAACGGAATGTATTTAAAATCATTTTAACCCAAGGGCTCAACAGACAAATAAGAAGAATGTGTGAATATTGTGGATTCAATGTCCTTACATTAAAAAGAATTCGAATCATGCACTTAGAGTTAGACGATTTGAAAGTGGGCGAATGGCGATATCTTAATAAAAAAGAATTAAAAACTCTTTTTAATACAATTAGATCTTATCCAAAATAATTTAAGCACAATTAATTATTATTCAATATGGAGCCTTTAACCGAACATTGTTTACAAGCTGGTTTTTTTATTAATTCCGGTCATGCTAAAATTATCGAATTATCGAAAGAGATTACAAAAGGAATTGGGTCGGAAAAAGATAAGGCGATTGCCTTGTATTACCACATTCGGGATGGAATCAAATATAATCCTTATGGGGTCTCTATTATTCCGTCATATTCTCAAGCATCGAATATCATACAAAGAGAAAAACAAGAAGGGCATTGTATTGACAAGGGTATTGTCCTTGCTGCTTGTGGAAGAGCCATCGGCATCCCTACCCGACTCCAGTTCGCCAATGTCAGAAATCATATTGGTACTTCGAAATTAGAAAAACACCTGGGCACTAATTTATTGGTCTTCCATGGATTCATGGAATTTTATTTAGAAAATAAATGGGTGAAATGCACGCCCGCTTTTAATAAAGAATTATGTGATCATTTGGGTGTTTCTACACTAGAATTCGACGGTGAGACCGATTCTATTTTCCAAGAGTACGATGGTGAAGGAGGAGGTTACATGACATATGAACATTATTATGGTGCATTCCATGATTTCCCTTTGGATTTATTCGAACGGGAAATGAGAAAATATTATCCTCAGTTATTTGAGACCAATTATGTAATGGGAAGTTAGTTCATGCCCAATAATAAAAAACCGGATTTTCTAATATTAGAAAATCCGGTTTTTTATTTTATTGTTTCAGTTTTTATAAAGTAGGCAACAACTGTTCCGGTGTTTTATAACCGACCAATTTATCTTTGACGTTCATTCCTTCATCAAAAACGACCAGAGTTGGATATCCTCTCACACCGATAAACTGTGTGAACTCGTGGGGATAATTTCTTCTTTTCGTTCCTTTTGCCGGATCAAAACGTGGGTTGGCATATTCTTTCCCATTAAACGTAAATGCATCCGGACCTTCTGCATTGAATTTTACCGCATAATAATCCGTGTTTACTTTTTTAATCACATCGGGATTGGTGAAGGTTCTTTTATCCATTAATTTACATGGGCCGCACCATTCGGTATAGACATCCACTAATATTTTTTTCGGATTTTTTTTCGATAGCGTTTCAGCCTCTTCCAAAGAAACCCAGGTTACTTTTTCCAGATCAATTTTTTCGGGTTGGTTGCAACTGAATAAAATAAAAGAGGCAAAAATAAATAATGCAATATGTTTCATAATTAAAATATATTTAAGTTCAAATTTGTTAATGTTAGTTGATAGAGTTGTCAGCTAATAACTTGTTCAAGGTATCTTCCAATTCATGGACATCAATATTTTTAGCAATTATTTTTCCTTCATGGTTTAATAAATAATTGGTAGGTAATTGTTGTACCTCGAATTCGTTGACCGTTGGAGAATCCGCACCCATCAAATCCGAAACATGGATCCAATCCAATTCGTCCCGTTCTATGGCGTGCACCCAATTTACAGCACTCGAATCTGTCGAAACAGAATAAATTTCAAAACCTGCTTCTTTAAAATCTTGATAAAGGGGTTTGAAATAATAACAATGGTGCTCAGTGCAAACCATACAATACGATGCCCAAAATTCCACCAATACGACCTTGCCTTTCAAGTCGGAAACAGGAATGGACTCCCCATCCGGATTCATTAAATTCAATTCTGGGAAATACATTTCTTTTTCCAGACCGACCATATAAGAAGGCTCTATCTCTTTTGACTCTGCAAAATAAAAATAAATACCCATTAATATCAATAACATTCCTAATAAAAGGATGATTCTTTTATTGGACGGGGAAAAATATTTTTCTTTAGACATTCGTCCTTGCAATTGTTCCCAACTATCCGATTCCAATTCAAGGAATTCGAATCCGTCTTTGTTCTTTTTTATAAATTCTTCAATCGGCTCCATATTCCATATTATTTCGAAGCAGGCGAATCAATTTCTTTTTTCCCCTGTTATATTGTGTGAGTGAAGTAGATTTAGCAATGCCTAATATTTCAGATATTTCTTGATGGTCATAGCCTTCAATCAGATAAAGGGTCAATACCGTTCGGTACCCATTGGGTAATTGCATCAAAGCTTTTTTGACATCTTTTAAATTATAAATGGGAGTAGCTTCTATGGTGTCTTCCCATTCTATTTCTTTACCCACTTCTTTCAGTTCGATAAACTGCCGATCTTTTTTCTTTACTGCAGTAATGGCGGTATTTACCACAATTCTTTTGATCCAAGCCGCCAAGCCTTGTTTGTTTTTCAATTTTTTGAGATGGGAGAATATCTTTATAAAAGCATCTTGCAGAATATCTTTTGCATCTTCTTTATTCCCACAAATCCGATAGGCGACATTCAGCATGGCTGGGGCATATCTGAGATACAATTCCTTTTGGGCATCTCCTTGTCCTTTGATGCTCTTTTCAATCAATACTAACTCATCCCCGATTTGAGATTTTTTCGCAATCATCGGATTACGATATGTCATTTTAATGGTTTTCAATCTTCTTCCTCTTCTGCTTTTGGAACCGGCCTATAGGTATATGATTTGTGAACGATTTTCCAACTACCTTCATATTTCAATAAGAGAAAATAATCGGTATAGATCCTCCATCCGGGAATCACGATTTCCACTTTGGCTGTCGCGGCATCCTTTTCGTGATCTATCGAAATAATCCTGCCAACCCGCTTGGATTTCCTACCCAGTTTTACATTTGCGACATATTTCTCTCCCGATCGTATTCTGAGACTATCATTTTGTACCGTATATAAATTAAAATCCGGATGGAAGGCTCTTTTTAATCGTTCGGGTTCACCATTGCCGGTTCCTTCGATGTAATCCATCAGAGTGGCACTGATGAGGGCTAAATCTGATGGTGTTTCTTCTGTCTGTGCTTGGATGGATGTCATCATCATCCAGCAAAAAACCATTAATAACATTCTGGATTGTTTCATATAATTTAAGCAAGTTTATCATATAATACTTTAAGGACTCATCTGTTTCTGGAATATTGCATGGGCACAAAAAAATCCTTCCTACAAATAAGTAGAAAGGATTTTTTTATAAGCATGATTAGGATCATAAAGATCCGATACTTTTTGCGATTAATCGTCTCCGTTTACGAATTTGAAGGCGAATGCAGCCAAGGCACCAGCAAGGAAGTTTCCAACCAAGAATACCCAGATATTACTCCAAGCACTCATACCCGCAACAGATACACCCACAGCAACAGCTGGATTGAACGCACCTCCGGAGATACCTCCCAAAGCATAAGCACAAGCCAATACCGTGAAACCGATAGCCAATCCGTAGAAGGAGTTACCTTCTGTTCCTTTTGCTGTAGCCGTATGAAGTACAACCCAACACAAGGCGAATGTTCCTAAGAACTCACAAAGTAATCCGGGTACAGCTTTAGTCGCTGCAAATGTACTTGCTGGTGGAATGGTATCCACCATATTGGCAACGATGAATGTACCCACAAAAGCGGCTACAGCACCTCCTAATATTTGAGCCACCATATAAAGGGGGACATCAGCAGCATCACATTTTCCTCTAAGGAAAACAGCCAAAGTTACAGCAGGATTATAATGAGCACCTGAAATGTGGCCTCCCGCATAAATCATGACCATTAATACAGAACCGATGGCAAGGGGAGCAAAGCTTCCTGCACCCCCTAATACGGTACAAACAATGGTTAAAATCAGGAAGAATGTCCCGATAAATTCAACTAAATACTTTTTCATGACGAAATGAAATTTATGGTTTAAAGTAAAATGGTTTAATCATTTTTCATTGCATGTTTTGATAGGATTTCTTCTTCGCCAAAATATAGTTTTCTTCTCGTAAAGATGAAGATATAAAATAAGTTGACAATATGATGCCAAAAAGTATAGGTTTTTCACATTACATTTGTGAAAAAGATTACTATCTATGAAAATTGCTTTGTTAGGATATGGAAGAATGGGTAGAGCGATAGAAAAGTTGGCACTGGATAACGGTCATGAAATTGCCCTTAAAATCAATCGAAATAATGTGGATGACATATCAATAAAGAATCTGCAGCAATGCGATGTAGCCATTGATTTCAGTTGGCCTTCTTCTGCTTGGAATAATATCAAGTCTTGTGTGGATGCTGGTATCCCGATTGTTTCTGGTACCACTGGATGGACAGATAGATTACCTGAAATGAAGAGCTATGTTCTAGGACAGGGAGGAGCCTTCTTATATGCGTCCAATTTCAGTATTGGAGTAAATATATTTTTTGAAATTAACCAAGCTCTGGCAAAATTGATGGATGCCCAAGACCAATATAAAATATCTATGGAGGAGATCCACCATATCCATAAATTGGATGCTCCGAGTGGTACCGGAATTACTTTGGCCGAACAAATCATTCAAGAAATAAAGAGAAAAGAAAAATGGAAAGAAGGTTCGTCCGAAGATGAAAATACCATCCCGATCCTTTCCAAAAGAATCGATATGACGCCCGGTACACATTCCATCAAATATGCTTCTGATATTGATACGATAGATATCACCCATACCGCACATTCTCGGGATGGGTTCGCCCAAGGTGCCTTAATGGCGGGAGAATGGCTGCTTGGAAAAAAAGGTTTTTTTTCGATGAAGGATGTTTTGTTCTGAAACTTCTTAATCTTCTCCGAATGAAATGGATAATGCATTTTTCAGTTCGTAGCGTAAGTCGATAACACCAAAGGGAGGGCGACTATCATAGACACATTCGAAATAAGTTCGCCATTTCAGGTTTTTAATAATGGTAAATTCGATGCCTGTTTCTGTGGCAATTCTCAAATCCTTGAAATCATCCAGGCGAGGTTGGAAGTAGGTCACATGGCTCATGGTCACGTTCTCACTGGCTTGGTAGAACATAGAAAGATAACTCGATAGTCTATGATGCTGCCATTGTACGGTTCCATCCGGCAAAATTCCTTCTTCATCCGACCGTTCAAACATGTATAAACTTCCGAAATACATGTTTCCCTTTTCCTTATCAATTATTTTGAAACGAGGGCCCGAACCTATCAGCCAACGGAAAATTACTTGTTCTACTTCATTTACTTGCCCCTGGGTAAAAGCTTCCCAAACGAGCCAAGAAGTAAGTGTTCGATTATACCTCAGATGAAGAAATTGATTGTTCTCAATATCGGTCACTTCAGTGTTGTCTGCCGCTTTGAATCGGTTGACACCAATAGCACCCATTAACATGAGTTTATTCTTTTCCTTGAAATAATAATCTGCCCGGAACTCCCCTTCTCCGGTCAAATTCCGACCGGCGGTATTGTTGGATAAACCAAAGCCTAATTCTGCGGAAAATGCCCAATGGTTGGCTAGAGAATCAGCCAATCGTTCTTTTTCAATGTTTACAATTTGGGCATGAATGATAAAGGGGCAAAACAATAAGATAAGAATGTTCTTCATTTTGATTTTTTTATTGAATATAGCACATCATTCAGGTATAGCCAAATAAGAATTCGTTTACCTTTGCAATCATGAAGCCACACCCACTGTTAGTACATGCTGCCATATTTACCGTAGCACTCATATATGCTGCCAATTATAGCATTATGAAAACGGTGACACCCGAATTCATCAAGCCTTTTGGCTTGGTCATTGTTCGGGTTTTTTCGGCTACGGCCCTTTTCTGGTTGATTACTCCTAGAGAAATCATCCAAAAAGGCGACCATTTCAAGTTGGCTCTTTGTGCCTTGTTTGGAATTGCCATTAACCAGATGTTTTTTATCAAGGGATTATCCATGACCGTTCCCCTCAATGCGTCGGTCATTATGACCACTTGCCCCATTATGGTTTTGATTACCTCATCCATCATTCTCAAAGAAAAAATAACACTATTAAAAACGATTGGTATTTTATTGGGATTTACGGGGGCTTTCCTATTGTTCACAGACGGAGGAACAAAATTCGAAGGGGCAAATTTCTGGGGAGACATCTGTATTTTTATCAATGCCTTATCGTATGGCATCTATTTAGTGATTGTTAAACCCTTGATGGAAAAGTATAGTCCTCTTACTGTGGTTAAATGGATTTTCACTTTTGGTTGTTTTTATGTTTTTCCCTTCGGAATCCAAGAGTTATGGGTGGTGGATTGGAATGATTTCGCCGGTGGCGGATTTTGGGCATTAGGTTATATCATTGTGTTTACTACATTTATGACCTATCTTTTGAATGGCTGGGCTTTAAAACATGTCAGCCCCAATGTAGTTGGATATTACATTTATCTCCAGCCCATTTTAGCTACATCTATTGCTATTTATTTCAGGGGCGACCCTTTGACACCAAGGGCTGTCTTGTTTTCGATGCTTATCTTTTTGGGTGTCTTTTTAGTGAGTCGGAAAAAAGCTTGATTCTTTCTTTTGATTAGAATCATAAAGAAAAGAACCGCCAATAGTTGCATATACAACTCTATTGTTCTATATTTGGATCGTGAAAAGTCAATATCCAAATTTAGACCATGCGGATCCAAGGCAATGCATCGCATCCAAAGTGATGAAATGTAATCGGATTATGTCTCAGATATTCAGGAAATATTTGTTGGAATTTGGCTTGACGAACAGTCAGATGAGCATACTTTTTATTGTTACCAAAAAAGGAGATGTAACTCAGGCCCAATTATCCAAAATGCTGTACTTGGAAAAATCAACCATAAGTAGAAATATGAGGCGCTTGTTTGAAAAGGAATATATTTTTAAGGATCAAAACCAAATTATTAATATCACAGAAAAAGGAAAATCTTTTTTGGAACAGATAGTCCCCCAATGGGAAGAAGCTATGAAGGAATCTAGGGAGTTACTCAAGCAAGATGGATTGCAAGCTTTGGATTTGGTCTTGTCCAAATTAGTTGAATAATTTTTTTAACCAAAAGTTGTATATACAACAATAAATATTTGTTCCATGCTAGAATTACCCATTTATCTTAATTTCGGATTTATCCTTACGACTCTTTTAGGCGTTTTTTTATTCTATAAGCTGACCCGACATTCCATTAAAGCTCTCATCTTTTTAATAGCTTGGCTAACCATACAAGGAGTTATTTCCTATTTAGGTTTCTATACTGTCATTGATGCTATGCCGCCCCGATTTCTGTTAAATCTGGGTCCTGTATTTATTGCTATTCTATATTTCTTTTTCACAAAACATGGCAAATGCATAATAGATTATCTGGATCTTAAATATTTAACTTGGTTCCATATTGTTAGAATACCTGTAGAGTTGTGTTTGTTTGGATTGATGACCTACAAATTAGTTCCAGAACTCATGACTTTCGAAGGTCGGAATTTCGATATTTTGGGTGGTATAACAGCTCCAATCATTTATTATCTGGTCTTTGTTAAGAAAATAATGGGGCGAAATGGGTTGTTGGTTTGGAACATTCTTGGTTTGGGCTTGATACTTTTCATCATTTTTAATGGTGTGCTATCCTCTCCTCTACCCTTCCAGCAATTTGCATTTGATCAACCCAATGTTGCCTTATTGCATTTCCCTTTTTCATGGTTGCCTGGTTTTTTGGCTCCTATGGTCCTGATCTCACATTTAGTGGCCATAAGAAGGCTTTTACTTTACCCAGAGCAGACTTTTGATGAAAAAGAATCTTAAAATTGAGTACATAAATGTTAGGGTTTAGCAAAAAGAAGATAATTTATCAAAATTTCTATATTTTTGCAGCTGAATTAGAACCGTAGAGTATGAGTACATTCAAGCGACAGTTACCCAACATTCTAACAGTAGCGAGAATACCTTTGGCATTTCTTTGCATTTATTTTGCAATAACATTGAAACCCGTTTCTTTGACGATTTCCTTGGTTTTGTTCATCTTGGCGTCTTTTACAGACTATCTAGATGGCTACTTGGCCCGTAAATGGAATATCGTTTCCAATTTTGGGAAAATAGTGGATCCCATTGCCGATAAAATCCTCATTTTGGGTGTTTTTATTGTATTTACCTACAATGGCATAGTACCTATTGTCATGACGGTTGCGATTGCTTTAAGAGAAGTGATTCTAACTGTGGTACGCTTAATGCTTCTTCCTAAAAAAGTAGTATTGGCTGCCAGGATATCGGGAAAATTCAAAACATTTACCCAATGTAGTGTTTTGACGATTATTTATCTTATTTTCATTTTCAAAGGACCTTTGAATGAATTGGTGCATACGGATATCATCAGAAATACCATTCTTTTATTGATTTTCTGGACAATGTGTATTACGGTTTATTCTGGTATTTCGTTTTTCAGAATTAATAGAAAGGCTTTAAGCAAATTATATTAATTTCCCATTCTAAATCGATACCAAAACCATTGTAGTACGCCTCTTGCTGTTACATATACCAACATGGCAGCCCAAATGCCATGATTTCCAAATTCTTGTAGGAAATAATAAGATCCAATGAATGCTAAAAGGGATAAAATCATGGTGTCTCTCATGGCGCGCCCGGCCGTTAACCCTACAAATATGCCATCCCAGATATAAGAAGCGAAGGCAAGTATGGGATAAATGCAAATCCAGATGAGATAATCTGGACCTGTTGATAAAACGTCTGCATCATCGGTAAAAATCATTAATAATTTTTGTCCACCTAGCCAAAATCCTAAAGAGAATAAAAGAGCCAAAGCCCCACCCCAAACAAATGAAAGGGAAATGGATTGTTCTTTCTTTTCTTCATCTTGGCTTCCTTGATATTTTCCAACCAAACTTTCAGAAGCATAAGCAAAACCATCTACGGCATAAGACATCCAATTTATATATTGCATGAATACTTGATTGATGGCAAGAATCGTGACACCCATCACTGAAGATCGATTAAAGAAAAAACCGAAGGTCCCAATCAAGCAGAGTGTGCGAATAAAAATATCTCGATTGATGAGGAAAAAGGATTTTAATTTTTCCCATTGTAGAATTAAATTAAAACTTAATTGTCGGATGTAATGACCATATTTGAACATCAATAAAAAACATCCAAAAATAAAACCGATATATTGGGCGATGACTGTTCCCCATGCTACACCTGACAAACCCCATCCATATTTTTTTACAAAAAGTACACTTAGGATAATATTGGTGATATTGATGATTAAGGTCAAGATTAAGGGATAAATGGCATTTTGCATCCCGAAGAGCCATCCCATCAAAACCATTAAACCTAAGGCGGCAGGAGCTGCCCAAATTCGGATATTAAAATATTCGGAAATTAAAGGTGCCGTTTCCATATCTGCCGCCAATAACCACAGACTTGCATTTTTAATGGGTATTTGAAAGAGGATGAATAAAAGAGCCAACAGTATCGCCACTAGCATTCCCCTTCCCATTGTGCCGGTAATGTCTGTATCATTTTGGCGACCAAAAGCTTGGGCGGTCATGCCAGTGGTTCCCATTCGTAAAAAACCGAAGCCCCAATACAAAAAATTAAAAATCATAGCCCCTAAGCCCACCGCTCCAAGATAGGAGGCAGAGGCTTCAAAACCCATTAAAGCCGTATCGACAGAACTCAGTAAGGGAACAGAAATATTGCTTAAAATATTGGGTATTGCCAATTTTAGAATTTCCTGATTGATATTTTTCCGAGTCTTTGAGAACATGTCGCAAAGATGGTTGTTTTATTTTATTAATGAGATATTGCTTCTCAACTTTTCCGTACTTTTGCAAAAAAATAAATTAAGCGAATGGAAGCTAAGAAAATAAGCGAATCAGAAACGATCATGACAGAAATGATTATGCCCAACGATACCAATCCTCTGGGAAATCTAATGGGCGGTAATCTTTTGCGTTGGATGGATATAGCCGGCGGGATTTGTGCGGGTAAACATTGTGAAAAACATACAGTTACTGCTTCAGTGGATCATGTGTCTTTTCAAAAACCGATTTTAGTGGGTGATGTGATAACTATCAAAGCCAGTGTGACTAGAGCCTTTAATACTTCAATAGAGGTTTATGTGGAAGTATTTGCTGCTGATATCAAAGGAAAAAACAATCGGCTATGTAACAATGCATACTATACGTTTGTTGCATTGGATGATGATACCAAAAGACCTACCAAAGTGCCGCCTGTTCTTCCTCTTTCCCATGAAGAGCAAGAACAATATGAAGGAGCGATGAGGCGGAGGGAAGTCAGATTAATTTTGAGTAAAAGGATGAAGCCTGAAAATGCATCCAACTTAAAAGAATTATTTTTAGGAAAATAAAAATATCGATTTGTCATCATCGGACAAATGAATCATTTAATTCCGGATAAAAATATTTTTTAGAAAAACAGGAACGTTTATTTTTTATATCAACTAAACCATCATCATGAAAAATATTTTTTGGGTTTTAATCTTGTTTATTATTTTTTCCTGTAATACTTCGAATACAGAGTTAGTCGAAAAAGAAAAAACGAAAACTTCCATCAGTTCAAATACCGATAATTCTGATATGATTCGGAAAACACCTGAGCAATGGAAAAAGGAATTGAATGAACAAGAATATTATGTTCTAAGAGAAAAAGGAACGGAAAGAGCCGGAACAGGTGATTTATTAAATAATAAAAAGAAGGGTATCTATACTTGCAGAGGGTGTCAATTACCTTTATTCCATTCGGATGCTAAATTCAATTCCGGAACGGGTTGGCCTTCTTATTTTCAACCGATAAAAAAAGAAAATGTAAAAGAAGAATCAGATAGTTCTCATGGCATGGTTCGTACAGAAATTTTATGTGGTCGATGTGATGGACATTTAGGGCATGTTTTTGATGATGGTCCCCAACCCACCGGCTTGAGGTATTGCATTAATTCTGTATCCTTAGATTTTGTGCCTCAAGAAGGAAGAAAGAAAAATTAGTACAAATAGCTCATTATTATAAACAAAGGGTTAACAACATCAAATGATTTGTTAACCCTTATTGAATTCATTTAATTCATCCAATAAGGTTATACATTGAGGTTTCCAAAAAGAACCTTTATGAATGTCAAGCCATTATATTTTTATATTTTAATATTTCTATTTTTCATTTCTTGCAACAATCCAAGATTGGATTGGGGAGAATTATCTCTATATTTTCCCGAACCCGAATTATTGCAAAAGGGGGTTGTCAATAAACATTATTATCATTATAAATCTTTAGATGGATTTGAAGTGAAAACAGATATTTCCTATACTAAATACCAAGCAGAAGCTCCCGATATTTTACATGTAGAATATTATGATGCCGGTCTGGATATCAATCGGTATGAAAAAATAAAAATTCAGGATAATAAATTTCTTTTAGAAGAAGGATATAAAATGATAAGGGGAGATACTTTGTCTGTGAAAGTCATTAAAAACGAAATATACAATTGGGAAAAAGATACTTCTTTTTTCGAATCAGAATATAAAAGTGAATTTTATCACAATAGATATGTAAGGTCTAAAAGAGTTTTTGAAAAAGATACTATTATAGAAAATAGACCCGCCAAAATATTTTATAAAACTTCGGATGTTATAAATGATTTTGAAGTTGACCATAAAAGAGACACTACCGAAACGCATTGGGATTATCGAGAAGTATACGTTTCTGATTTTGGACGATGGGGTTATGAAGGCTTGGGAGATGATGGAAAAATAAAATTAGAACTTGTTGAGCAAATGTCGCTGTCTGAATTTGAAAAAAGACAACAAAATAATATCCGAAGAATTTCCGAATTCCCTCAAGAAGAGTTTTTGGATCAGAACACTAATTTCGAATTATGTGAGAAAGAAAATAATATTTTTGATTACTATAATGGAAAAGATCCTGCAGGAATTATTGGCGATAAAAAATCGATGTGGGCTATTTTTGCAGAATCTCCATTACCGGAAGGAACAGAAAATGAAGAAGGATATCTAACCTTTCGTTTTGTCATTAATTGTCATGGAAAAGCTGGAAGATTCGTAGTACAAACAGCAGATCTTAATTATCAAGAAACAGAATTTTCAGACACTTTAGTCCAATATTTTTATCAAATCATAAAAGAAATAGATACGTGGAAACCTTGCTTTATAAAAAAAGAACCAAAGGACTCTTATTTCTATATCACACTAAAAATTAATGATGGTAGAATTACTGAAATATTGCCTTAAATTTTCGTTTATACTTTTTATTTTTTCTTCTTGTGAGGAAGAAGAAAAAATATATTATAAAAAAGAATTTTCTGAAGAAGAAAAAAAAGAATTGGCTCGTTCTCTAGTAAAAGGAAGCAACACTTATTATTATAGAGGCTCTAAATCGCAACAGAATATTTTATTAGAAGCGCTCGGTTACGATTCCAATCATGCAGAATTATTTCAACGCTTTTGTTCGCCCTTTGCTCGGAGGGGATATCATAAAAAATTTTATCAATTTTGTAATAGAGCTGTAGAATTAGATCCCTTAGGAAATATTGGATATCGAGGTTATTTATATTTATATTATTTTCGGGATTATCAAAAAGCGTTAGATGATTTTGATGCCACAGATATTCTTACACCCAATCAAGTAGATTATCCCCAATCATTAAGTGTTGATTATTTGAGAGGCATTTGCTATCTCAAAATAAAAAATTACGAAAAATCTATTTTTTATTTTGATAAACATATCCAACTTGAAACGGAAAAAGTCGGTGTGAATTATATCAATTCCAAAACATTTTTATTTAAGGGAATTGCCCATATGAAACTCAAAGATTTTGATGCTGCTTTAAAAACCTTCAATACCGGATTGGAAGTAGATGAGCAGAATGCAGATCTTTTATTATGGACTTCCAAAATACATTTGGAAAAGGGAGATAAAAAAACAGCTCTTAGATATGTAAAAGAAGCGAGAAAACAATTCATGAAAGAAAACCACAACTCGCGTTATGTAGTTGAAGAATTTTTCCAGACTTACATACAAGATATTGAAGAATTAGAATTACGTATATATAGTTTGGTTGAAATATAAATTCCCCCTACCCTTCGAAATGAATGGAAATGGTAAAGGCTCTTGACAACACCTTATCCAATACATTCGATTCTTCCAATTGTGGGTTCCTTAATAAAATATTACTGATGCCCTGGGAAATTTTAAATTCGGGAGAAAAAATAAAAAATGGGAAAAAGAATTGTACCCCAAATCCATATTCAACAGAAAAATCGGTAGGTGATATTTTAATCAACTCATCTGCTTGTCGGGTCTTTGAATTACTCGCTACATCGAAAGCGTATTTCACTCCGGCAATCAAGAACACTCTTTTATCTCGGAATGGTGCAGATTTGTACCTGACATGAAAAGGGATTTCAGCAAAAACAGATTCTATTTTACGGGTGAAAGTAGAGCGACCCCTCGCATCTGCATATTGGAGTTTCCGTTCAGCAAAAGATAATGTGGGTAATAATCGAAAATCAAAATATTCACCAATTTTTAAGTTGGTGACAATTCCTAGATTAAAGCCCGGGCCGGTTATCGATTGTGCAACACTTAAACTATCATTCAAAATGAATTGGTCGGAATGAAAAACCCGGTAATTGGATTTGTTATAACCCAGTGTGATGCCAAAATAATAAGGTTTCTTAGAAAACTCCTTATAGTTATAATTCGAACCTTTCTTAAATTGTGCTGTTGCCGGGTTCATGGCGAGTAGGACAAAAAGCCCTGCCACCAAACAAACCGCTATTTTATTCCTGTGTAAATCGAACATATTCCTAATGTGAGTGGTACGCATTCGTTAAATTTATAACCTGTGCTTTCCATGACTTTTACAAAATCCTTGCCATTAGGGAAAGCTTGGACGGATTCATATAAATATTTATACGCTTTTGGATCTTTAGAAGTGAATTTGCCAACAAAAGGCAAGATATACTTAAAATAAAAACCATATAATTGCTTGAATGGGAACATCGTAGGTTGTGAAAATTCGAGAATCATGATTTTTCCACCTGGTTTGAGTACCCGATTCATTTCAAGCATTCCCTTCTTCAGATTTTGATAATTGCGTACACCAAATGCAACGGTTACAGCATCGAAAGTATTGTCTTGAAAAGGTAGATTTTCGGAATCACCCTCTTGTAACTGGATCAAACCTTCCAAATTCTGTTTTTTTATCTTTTTTCTTCCTACTTCCAACATTTCAGTAGAAATATCCATTCCAATGATTTTCTCCGGATCCAACTGCTTCGCAATCTCCAAAGCAACGTCTGCCGTTCCGGTCGCCATATCCAAAATCACTTTAGGTTGTAACTCTTTTAGCGTAGCAATCCCTTTTCTTCTCCAAGTCACATCCATACGCAAGGAAAGAACCCGGTTCAACAAATCATAATAAGGAGCGATGTTATTGAACATCTTAGAAATCTGTCCCTTTTTTTCTTCTTCCTCACTATAAGGTTTGATATGTTCTGCCATAATAAACGATTCTATTATGCAAACATACGAAACCCAATATTGTTAAGGAACTTTCCCTTGTAGTATCTAAAACTTCCAACCCAAAGAAAATTTAAGAAGCCTTTCTCTATCATCGAAGGCAATGCCTTCTCCAAAGAATTGCATGTGGTCTGCAAATTTGCCAAAATCGCCTTCATAGCGGATATCTAGCGTCAGTTTCCAAATATCTGCACCAATGCCAGCTTGCCAACCGATGTTCAAATCATCAAAGGCTTGTTCATAATTGGTTACAATACCCACTAAATCACTTTTTCCTCCAATATTCCGGGTTCCTATAACACCTCCCTGAAACCGTATCGGACCAAACTTCATTCCCAAATGAATGGGAAGATTCAGATTGTAATACGTTTCGGATAATTCCTGAACGGTTGATACATCCGCTAATTCTGTTAATTGGAAACGGGTAGTGGCCATACTGACATGGAGTTCGGTTTGAAGGAAAATCTTCTTGGCAGATTCCAATCGAAGGAACAGCCCCGCATTATACCCGAATTCTGCATCTAGAACTTCAAGTTGGAATTCTTCCAATCCAGTCTGATTGGTAATGATCAAATCCTTGGGTTTGATTTGTGAAGTACTCATTCCGATTCTAGGTCCCCATTTCAAACCTTGGGCTTGGATATATGTTGCCCCTAGTAGGCAAAAAATGATGATGATGATTGATTGTTTCATTCTAATTGATTTTTATTATGTTTTTTACAATAAACGCAGCAAAAACAATGCAAAGAATTTAAAAAGTCCAACCTACGGCTAATTTCATTTGCTTTTCTCCTTCATCGAAAGCTACTCGATTCTCAAAGAATTCCATGTGATCTCCGTAATTATTAAAGGCTCCTTCATATTTCCAATCCAGATTGATTTTCCAAATATCAAGACCGATCCCCAATTGCCAGCCTAAATCGACACCATTAAAATTCTGGGCATAACCTTCGTAGGCTTTCAAATCAGAACGGCCTCCAATATGGTAATTACCAATCGCGCCTCCTTGTATACGAATGGGACCCATTTTGAATCCCATATTAATAGGCATCGAAATATTATGATAGGATTCCATCACGGTTTCAGCAATCGGAGTCGACGTGCGAAGCAAATCTTGTATTTCGTAATCGGTACGGGTAGAATTGATATGTAGTTCTGGGCGGATGAAGAAATTTTTCCCTTGTTGGAAATGCATGAACATACCGATATTCATTCCATATTGGGCATCTTTCACATTCAGTTTATAGCGTTGGGTGTTTTCTGCATTCAGGATAAATAAATCCGAAGGGTCGATATCGGTAGTACTGATACCGGCTCTAATCCCAAATTTAACCTTTTTTTGATCCTTGGAATTTTTCTTGTTTTTCTTTTGGGCAAATGATGCTGTGGATGCTATCAAAAGAACGAGCATGACGATGATTGACTTTTTCATAATGAATAGATTTTTTCAATGATGATATCACCTCCCTAGCCTTCGTTCCTAAATTGGAATTAGGTATTAGAATATTAGAGAAGCATGAAAAAGTAAAAGATAATGTCATCCGCAA
Organism: Saprospiraceae bacterium; assembly: GCA_020629255.1. Taxonomy (GTDB): domain Bacteria; phylum Bacteroidota; class Bacteroidia; order Chitinophagales; family Saprospiraceae; genus JAHDCE01. Next base: position 23,278 of record JAHDDR010000023.1, read on the forward strand.
TTTGAATTTTATGTGGGTAGAAACGCTTATATTTCTAAAACTCTTATGTCAAAAGACATTTTTTTTCATAAGATTAACTTCTTTAGGATTTATTTATGAGTTTTGCAATACTAAAAAGTAGTGGCGTATGAAAATAAAGACAGCAGAATATGTAGCGAGTTATCCGGATATCCGTCAGACACCCGATGAAGGGAAACCGGAATATGCTTTTATTGGTCGGTCCAATGTGGGCAAGTCATCCTTAATCAATATGCTTTGTGATAAAAAAGGATTGGCGAAAACATCGCAAAAACCCGGTAAGACCCAACTTATCAATTATTTTAATATTGATAATGAATGGTACATTGTGGATTTGCCCGGTTATGGATATGCCAAAATTTCCAAAACCAAGCGGAACGAATGGCAACGCATGATTGATGGTTACTTGCTTAGAAAGAGAACCCTCATGTGTGCTTTTGTTTTGATTGATTCGAATATTTCGCCACAGAAAAAAGATCTGGAGTTCATTGATTGGTGTGGAAATATGCAAGTTCCTTTTGTTATCGTATTTACTAAAACAGATAAATCGAAACCACAACTCATCGAGGATAATATTAGAGCCTTCCAAGAAACTTTATTGGAAACTTGGGAAGAATTGCCCCAACAATTCATCACTTCTTCTAATGATAAAAAAGGAAGAGATGAAATTCTATCCTTCATTCAGGATTTGAATGCCAAATTAGGAATTGAAGAAAAATAAAATGGGAACAGAAGATAAATATGCGATAATTGGAGCGGGTCCTTCGGGTTTATGTGGAGCCAAAAATCTAAAAGAAATGGGTATTCCTTTTGATGGTTACGAAGCCGCTTCCGATTTAGGTGGACTGTGGAACATCAAAAACGAAAATAGCACGGTCTATGAATCAGCTCATTTAATTTCGTCCAAAGGAATGACCGAATTCGAAGATTTCCCCATGAAAGATGATGTCGCAGATTATCCCCACCATTCCGAATTGTATCAATATTTTAGTGATTATGCCGACCATTTTGGTCTTCGGGAACATTATCAATTTAATATGGCAGTTAAAAAAATAGAAGAAGTAAATGGTAAATGGAAACTGACAACCGAAGCGGGAATTTCTAATTTATATAAAGGCATCATTATTGCCAACGGTTGTTTGACCCATCCGAATATTCCGAATATTCCCGGGAATTTTGAAGGAGAACTTCTTCATTCCAAAGATTATAAAGATCCAAGTATTTTTGAAGGGAAAAAAGTATTAATTATTGGTGCCGGAAACAGTGGTTGTGATATTGTCGTGGATGCGGTTCATAGAGCCCAAAAAGTAGACATGAGTGTGCGGCGGGGATATCATTTCGTTCCGAAATATATTTTTGGAAAGCCGGCAGATACGATTGGCGGGTTTATCCAATTACCTCGCTTACTAAAACAACGAATAGATAAATGGTTATTGAATACTTTTTTTGTGGTGAATCCGCAACGCTTGGGATTTCCGGAACCCGATCACAAATTATACGAATCACACCCCATTGTCAATACCTTGGTTTTATACCATTTGGGACACGGAGATTTAAGGGTAAAAAAAGATGTCGTAAAATTTGAAGGAAAAACAGTACATTTTAAAGATGGAACACAAGAGGAATATGACATGGTGTTATGTGCTACGGGTTATCAGTTACATTATCCATTCATTGATAAAAACCATTTAAATTGGGGAGAAGAAAAAGCCCCTCAATTATATCTAAATATTTTCACGCCACACCATAATAATATTTTTGTTTTAGGCATGGTAGAGGCAACAGGTTTAGGTTGGGAAGGACGAAATAAACAAGCTATTCTTGTGGCTCGTTTTATTTCAGAAATGGAAAAAGGAAGTCATAAAGCCCAGCAATTTTTTCAAAAAATACAATCGGGTATGCCCGATATGCGAGGCGGTTTCGAATATATGGATGTGGAACGCATGGCTTATTATGTACATAAAGATACGTATTTAAAACAGATAAAAAGGCATCTTAAAATGTTGTCTTGATGAGGATATCAATATGAAAAAAATAAATAAAAAAGAATGGACAACGGTGAGTGATGTCCAAGTGCGATGGGGTGATTTGGATGCTTTCAATCATGTGAATAATACGATTTATTTCAAGTATTTTGAAATGGTTCGGATAGAATATTTTATCCAATTGAAATGGATGGTTTCCATGGAAAATACAGGCATTGGTCCGATACTCGCGAATACATCTTGTCAATTTCTTTTGCCCATAACATATCCGGATCAATTGCAAGTAGGAATACGGGCAAAGAAATTAGGTCGCTCCAGTATCATACATGAATATGCCGTTTTTTCTGATAAGTTGGGCTTAGCTGCTCAAGGAGAAAGCGTGGTGGTTTGTTATGATTTTCCGAATCAGAGAAAAATCGAATTTCCGGAAGAACTCAGAAAAAAAATATTAGAAATTGAAGTGTTGGATTTGTAAACACTTTTTTGTTTTCAGGGTTTCCTTTGCATGAAAAAGAATACACAATTTATCGGTTTCATCATTATTCTTCTCTTAACCTACTCCGCAGCTGCAATTGGAAGCATCGGTACAGGATCGAATGTTTTATCATGGTATCCTAGTTTGAACGCTCCATCGTTTAAACCACCCAATTGGTTATTTGGTCCGGTCTGGGCGATTCTTTATACCTTGATGGCCCTTGCCGCTTTTCGGGTTTGGAGAAAAGGCAGCAATACCTATGGAGTTAAGGTTAGTTTATTTTTATATGCAGTACAACTCATTTTAAATGCTCTTTGGTCTTTGATATTTTTCTTGTGGCATGAACTCGGTTGGGCGTTGGTAGAAATTATCATTTTGGAATTGACTATTATTCTTACTTATTTTAATTTCAAAAGGGCGGATAAATGGGCGGGTTATTTATTGATACCCTACATATTATGGGTTGCTTTCGCCACAATATTAAATGGAGCTTTTTGGTGGCTGAATTAATTCGATTCTGTTTTTAATAAATAAACAAAAACATGATTTCCAACCATTGTGGTAATACAATGAGAACCATGTATATTTTCGGTAACATGGTAGAGGGATTCTCCTTGTAAAGGAAATCCATTTATCCGTTGTCCCGAACCATTTATCGCATCAATTTTTCCTTGATACTGCAATTGGATAAATGATTTTTCGAATTGCAAATCATTAGCAGTAATAGAATTTATGTTTTCCTTTATGTTTTTTTGAAGTACTTTCTGGAATGTATCTTTTTGATAAGAATGGACACTTAATTTATTTTCTGAATAAAAAATATAATCTTTTCTTTCGTCGCCTACTACATCGGAAAAAATAAAAATGCCTTCTTTTTCTTCACTTAATATAAGATGAAAAACTTCTCCTTTTTTATTGATGATTTTTAAACGACCTTTTCCATTGTGTAAAACTATTCTTTCAGCATCATGATGATGATCCAAAAATATTTTTTCAGTAAATTCTTCTTCTAAGGGAATGGGAGGAAACCTTTCTTGTGCTTCTCGATCCAAAACCACGACTTCTTTTTTGTTATTAATAAAAACCAAATCTGCTTGATCTTTTCCTTGCCAAAAAGACAAAGGAACCTCGGGGGATCCGACTCCTCTAAGCGGATTCCAATTTTCCAAGGGCTTACCTTTTCGAGTTAAATCAAAACCATAGTAATTATTATTTTCACAAGCAACAAAAGCAAAATGACTGCTCTGATTGCGATAATAAACGTATTGTACATCATTAGAAGCAGGTGAGTTCAAATCTATGGGGAAATTGGAATGTTCTTTCCCTTTTTCATTGATGAAATGAATCTTATTTTTAGTGTTGAATAAATACCATCGGTCACCATCTTCTGTTTGAAAACAATATTGAATATCTGAAATAATTTTTCCTTCTAATCTTTTTCTGGAAATGACTTTTCCGGATTCATCAAAAATATATAAATAAAAATATTCATCTTGAACCGCTACACGAAAAAATTGTAAGTCAGTGTCATAAAGAATAAATTGAGGCGTTATTAAAGCCTCTCCTTGTAATTCTTCACGCCAGATAATTTGAGCACTAGAATTATCTATTTTTCGAATATTATTTTTAGTAAAGACTCCATTCAGTTGATACGTTTTATCTTTTAGTTTGATTTCAAAAAATAAATCTTGTTCTCTATCAATAGAAATGAAAGCAAGTGTACCGGAAAGAATATCTTCGAAATTTCCTTGTTGTAAAGAAGTCAGGTAATACTCATTTTCAGCCCAAGTATTTCCGGCGAGTATAGCATCCAGATATCGTTGCATGGCTTCTTTATTATTAGCCATCAAGATATAATTATCAATGCCCCAGATGTATGGTTGGGCATGGCAATCCAAGAAAGGCATTTGTCTGAATTCTTTACACGTGTTTGGGTAAGCCAATCGGATATAAGGAAATAATGAATCGGAGGATTCATCTATCAATGGTATTTTTTCTTTTAATTCATGGAAGACCTCAGACGCAGGACGACCAACATCAATAATGGAATAAGAAAATTGATTTTGAAAAGGAGTCTCCATGAAGAAATTGGCATGTAAATTCGTTGTAGGAGAATGGATTAATTTTTCAAATTCAGAAAACTCCATCGAATTTCTTTTATAGGAATGAATGGTAAGTCCATCTATTTGTTGAGGCAATACACTCAATATTTTTTTCCATTGTTTCTGATAAGATATTTCAGGTAATTTGCCGCTTAAAAAAGAACCATTTATTTTATGTTCATTTTTTTGTGTAATTAAATGCTCATCCATAAAAGAAAATCGAGGGAAAGAATGTTTTCTAAGAAGAATTATGTCATTTAATTTAGAAAAACTTTGCCCAACTTCTAAGTTTTTTAAATCGGGATAAGAATGAGAAAGCCCCTTGTTTTCTCCTTGGAAACACAATAAACTCTCCTCTACGAGGTATCCGATTTCAGAAATAAAAACCCAATCATCCATAAAAGAAAATCGATATTTTTTATTTCCGTCTTCTATCCAATAAATGGTAAAATCAGAAAAAGAGTATTTTCGTTTTTCGATGTTTTGAATCCAATGGTTCCATTTTTCTTCTTTCCAACTAATAGCCCACCAAATCTGATTTTTCTCTGTTTCACCTTTTATAAAATGATTTTCATGAGAGGCATTCTGTTCTTTTAAAAAAAGTAAAATCGAATCTTTTTCTAAAGAAATATCATTGTCATAATGAAAGGAGGAAATATATTTAGGGATGGCATCCATCATATTTCTTTCCGAATTACGGCATCCCCCAAAAAATATCAGAAGAAGGAAATAAGAAAATAAATATTTTTTAATTTTTAGGAAGAAAAGAATAATATGGGGTTGATGCTTCGTCATTCTATTGTAAAGAGAAGTGTTAAGAATTCGAGTTAGTTGATACTATCTGCAAAATAGGTTATTTTCGGGGAAATTTTTACTATAAACAGATGGAAAAAAAACTTCTTGCCATAGCTGGTATATTTGGAATGACTGCCGTTATCATGGGAGCCTTTGGTGCCCACGGCTTCAAGAGCATTTTGATAGAAAATAATATAGAACTTTCTCGGTTGGATATATACAATAAGGGGGTCCAATATCAATTTTATCATACATTTGCCCTATTTATTACCCTGATGATTCCTCAATTGCCGGCAAAAATCAGACGGTTTTCTGCTTGGTGTTTCATTATAGGCATATTATTTTTCTCAGGTTCCTTATATTTGTTGTCATTAAGAGAATTTATACCCGTTCCTACTAGCATAGTTGGTCCGATAACACCTGTTGGAGGTATGTTTTTCATTTTGGGTTGGGTTATATTAATCGTAAGTATCATCAAATCGAACAAAGCGTAATTAAATATGAAAGAAAATTATAAAAAATATGTTTCGACCATGCGGAAAATAGCAGATGTCAACAATACCATTGCTGTTTTGGGTTGGGATAAGGAAATCAATATGCCCCCGAAAGGAGCACCCTTCAGGTCGCAACAAGTTGCCACTTTATCCGGCATAGCACACGAAATATTCTTAGATGCTGATTTTGCCGATAATTTAAATGCCTTGGTCAAGAATAAGAAAAAACTCAATTTTAAACAACGTAAAAATGTAGAGTTGACCTACAAATCTCAGACGAGATCCCAAAAATTTTCTACTGAATTTGTCATGCGGAATTCGAAGGCGATTTCAAAATCCTATGAAGCATGGTTGGCCGCTCGAAAAGCAAGAGATTACAATTTGTTCAAGGAGGCTTTGGGCAATTTGGTAGAAATAAAAAAGGAAGAGTGTGAATTGGTCGGTTATAAAGATCATCCCTACGAAGCGTTGATGGATCAATTCGAGCCGGGAGCGAAAGTAGCCGATTTGGATGTTCTTTTTTCTGATGTGAAAAAGAAACTTATTCGATTTACAAAAAAAATCGCTGCATGCGAGCAGGTGGACAATTCATTTTTATTCAAAAAATATCCACATCAAAAACAATGGGATTTTGGGTTGGAAATCCTAAAACGAATAGGATATGATTTCGAAGCAGGAAGACAAGATATATCGCCCCACCCTTTTACTACGAATTTTGCACCGACGGATGTTCGGGTTACCACTCGTGTAAATGAAAAGAACTTCAATAGCATGACATGGGGTTGTATCCATGAAGGCGGACATGCTCTATATGAACAAGGTTTGCCGGTGAATGAATACGGTTTACCTTCGGGTCAGGCGGTTTCTTTAGGCATTCACGAATCACAATCCCGATTATGGGAAAATAATGTAGGAAGGAGCCTTCCTTTTTGGGAAGCCAATATTGGTTTGGCTAAAAAATATTTTGGAAGTAATCTGAAAGGAGTTGGAGCCATGAAATTCTTCAAGGCGATTAACAAGGTGAACCCTAGTTTGATTCGTGTCGAATCGGATGAATTATATTATCATTTCCATATTCTTATCCGCTATGAAATTGAAAAAGGTTTGATAGATGGTACTTATAGCGTTGACAATCTCAACGAAGTATGGAATGAAAAATACAAAGAATATTTAGGTCTTAAAGTACCCAACGATTTAAAAGGGATTCTACAAGATGTGCACTGGGCGTATGGTAGTATAGGATACTTCCCGACGTATTCTCTGGGAAGTTTTTATGCGGCACAGTTCTATGCCAAAGCCAAGAAGGATATTCGAGGTTTGGAAAAACAAATTGAGGCAGGTGATACTAGTAAACTCTTAGAATGGCTAAGGGAAAATGTGCATCAACACGGCAAGACCTACACGGCGGCCCAATTGTGCAAAAGGATTACCGGCGAAGAATTGGATTTTAAATATTTCATGTCTTATGCCCGTAAAAAATACAAAGTGATTTACGATATGTAAAATACTTGAAACTATTTTGTTTTGATGATCCCTGACATCCATCTGGATGTCAGGGATTTTTTATGTTTATCCTTCAAGGAAAAGCTAGATTTCGATGAAGGAAGAAAATTTCTCGACAGAAGTAAAACACAAAATCTTTTTTTTTATTACATTGCCATATATTTGGAAGAACCCAGAAGGCACATTTTATCCTTTCTTACTCTTTCTAAATGTAAACCTGTTGTGAAAATTGAGAAGCAAAAGAGCATCTCACTCCAAAATATGCATTATAATATGAAAATTCGATTAACAACTCTACTGATGGGATTCCTCTGTTGGTCCCTAATGGCTCAAGAAACGACCCTACTAGAAAAAAGCAATCATATCAATATTGATTTCATCGATGATAAATTGCAAATTCGTTCCAAGCACTTTACGTCCTTAGAATTTATTAAGGATATTAACCTTCATGCAAACGATGTTGTATATTATTCCGGATTGACCCCCTTGGTCAATTTTGATGCTTATGTGAAAACACCCAATAAAAAAGGGAAGTACAAAAAGAATCCGGTGAAGATTGTTGAAGATAAAGATATTGTAGAATCTGGGATATTTTATGGGGGATACAAGAAAAAAGAATTCGTCTATCCGTCCCCTACTCCGCTTTCGGTTGGGGTTTTGGATTATACCCTAAATATTACAGAACCACATTTCTTGGCTCCTTTTTATTTTGATGATCGATATCCCATTAAAATTTCGGAATTTACAGTTACCGTTTCGGAGAATGTCGAAATCAAATACAATTTATTTAATGTGGATGAATTGGATATAGAATTCAAGGAACAAAAAGAATTGGGCAAGGTTAGATATTCTTGGAAAATAAAAAATTTGGATAAAAGGATTTTTAATTCCGGCGCTCCTTCTTCACCATATTTTGCACCACATATTATAGTACGCGTTGCCTCTTATACAAAAAACGGAGAAAAGATAAATGTTTCGGAAAATACAGATGATCTTTTCAAATGGTATAATAGTTTGATTGAAAAAATTCCGGAAAGCAAATTGCATAAAGTTGCGTTGAAAGTTTCTGAATTAATAGATGGTGTTTCATCCCAAGAAGAAAAAGTAAAAAAAATATATCAGTGGGTGCAATCCAATATCACTTATGTTGCTTTCGAAGATGGAATGGCGGGATTTATTCCTCGGGCTGCCGGAAATGTATATGATAAAAAATACGGAGATTGCAAAGACATGGCTAATTTACTGACCACCATGTTACGAATCGCAGATGTTCCCGCGTACTTGACTTGGGTCGGCACCAATGCTAAACCCTATCGATATGAAGATGTACCTTGCACCATAACGGACAATCACATGATTTGTGCGATTCAGGATAATAATGAATTTATTTTTTTAGATCCCACCAACACCTATCTGGAATATGGGAAAAGTCCGCAATTATTACAAGGGAAAGAAGCATTGGTAAGATTGGATGCTGAAAATTATAAAATTATTCAAATTTCGGAATCTGATTATTCTTCGAATGCGAGAAAAGATATGCTTTCACTTTCTATCGAAGGAAATGAACTTATTGGAAAAGTGAATACTCAAGTAAGTGGTTACATCAAAGAAACATATCATTATTCCCAATTGATTAAAGATTATAATAATTCAAAAAATTCGATACAGGATTTTTTAGTTATTGGGAAAAAAAGTGCTGTTTATGAAAACATGGATGTAGAAGAAAAAGAAGACCAAGTAATTTTTGCTTTTGATGGCGTGTTTAAAAATGATGTCATTGCAACAGGCGAAAAATTATATGTCAATATGAACCTGGACCCTTCCCCTGAAAATTATCAGATTTCGGATATTGATCATCGGATACATGATATTCAGAACGATTATAAAAATATATATGAATATGAATGTATGCTACAAATACCCGAAAGTTATTCTTTGGATTTTATTCCGGAAAATAATTCAGTAGAAAATGATCAGTTTTCGTTTTCTTCTATTTACGAACAAAAAGGCAATACACTTATTTATAAGAAAATAATCATTACTGATTTTTTATTTTTAAAATCAGAGCAATTTAAATCTTATAAACAATTTTTTACGACCCTATTGGAAACATCACAACAAAAAATAACATTAAAGAAAAAATAATCATGAAGAAAATATCTATCATCATATTCGTAGTAGGATTTTTTATTCCTCAAATATTCGGACAAGATTTAAAACATGAAACCCTAAAATGGAACCATAAGCCGCGTATCCATCCAATGGATGAAAAATACAAAGATGAATCTGCGGTCATTATACAAGATTATCGGTATGTTGATAATGCAATTGATGAAAAATATAGAAAAGCCTTCACATATTATACCGAACATAAAATAATTCGGGTCAATAATGATGCGGGAATAGAAAAATTCAATAAATTATATATTCGTTTGGGTTCGGAAGACAAATTGGTTATGTTGAATGTAAGAACCATATCTCCGGATAATGAAGAAAAATCGTTTAGTAAAGAAAATCTTAAACAATTATCCAATATAGACGGTTATTCATCCGACTATAAAATATTTGCGGTAGAAGGAATTGTAAAAGGAGGAGAAATAGAATACATATATACGATTCGGCAACCGATGAAACCTTATGGACGAGAATATTTTCAAAGTGATACCCCCACTTTAGATGCTCTTTTCGAATTGACTTCTCCCAAAGGTTTTATTTTTGCATCCCGATCATATAATGGTTTGCCGGATGCTATTTTATCCAACGATAGAAAGACAGAAAGAGTGTCTATGGAAAACATTCCGGCCTTCACAGATGATGGTTTTGCGGCTTATCGTTCCCAACTGATGAGAGTTGATTATAAATTAATGAGCAATCCGGCTCAAAGAAATATTTTTTCTTGGTCAAAGATTTCCGGAAATATGTTTGATTTTTTCAGGGATTCCAGAGGTTCAAAACATGCGGGAAAATTTCTGAAAAAATTAAACCTGAAAAGCTTGACGAAAGAACAAAAAGTCATGATTGTTGAAAATGCCATCAAGCATCAATTCAGTGTCAAGGATTCCGGCGAAGAAGAATATTCTGATGTAAATTCGGTATTTTTAAATAAAGTTGGAAATGATGTTGGGCTGACCCGCATATTCATCAAATGTTTAGAACAATTAAAAGTAGATTATCAAATTATATTGACAACGAGTCGTTTTCGAGGACAAATAGAAAAAGATTTTGCACATAATATGGATCTACAAGAAATTCTTCTTTTTTTACCTTCTTTTAATAAATACATTTCGCCTTCGAATTTATTTATGAGATTCGGACCGCCGACCAATGTCTTGGCCGGTAATAAAGCATTATTTATTAAAACAAAATTAGTGGCGGGAACGGAAAGCCGGTATGCCGGGCATGATATACGAGAATTGCCCCATCTGGATCCTAACGAAAATAATGTAGGTGTAAATGCTGAAATAAGAATCAATGATTCTTTGGATGGTGCAGAAATAAAGCATGAACATTTTAGTCAGGGATACGAGGCATATCCCCATCGTTTTTATTACAGTTTGGGAGATGAAGAAGCACTGGAAGAATACAAAAAAAATACAATAACCTCAGCTATTGAAGATGCAGAATTCAAGAGTTTCGAGTTGGAAAATGAAGACATGCAATTGTCATCTGATATTGATTCTTATTTTAAAGTGCACAGTACTTTTACCAGTCAATCTTTAGTAGAAAAAGCAGGGAATGACATTTTAGTTTCCATCGGAAAAGTTATTGGGAAGCAAATGGAGATGTATGATCAAAAAGATAGGATGTCTCCCATTATTTTACAAAATGTAAAACGTTATTCACATAACATCAAATTATATATTCCTGATGGATATGAGTGCAAGGGTTTGGAACAAATCAGTATCGATAATAAAGTTCTTAGGAATACTGAAACGGTGATGCGGTTCATTTCAAAATATACACTGAAAGATAATGTTTTGGAAATTACCATTAACGAAGATTATGATGTGATTGATTTGGAAAGTAAATACTTCCAAGATTATAGAAGCGTGATAAATTCCGCAGCTGATTTCAATAAAATTGTATTGGTATTAGAGCCCAAGTAAGGAAGCTAAAAAATATCATTTGAAATGAGAAATAATACAAATGCCTTTATCATACTAATTTTTTTAAGTGCAGTTTTTTCGGGCTGTTCTCCCCTGTTTGTTCAGCAGTCAAAATATTTTCCATTGACAGATAAAAAATATGCACCTAACTCTCCTTGTGATATAAAATTGATTGCTTCAAATCTATTGTTCCAAGAAGTTAGGAAGGAACATATTCTTATTAATATTGGAACATGTGTTTCGGAATTGAATACCGGTAAAAATAATAAAAACAAAGCTATGGAAGATATTTATAATTGCGGTTGTGAAAATGGCGGTGATTATATTTTTATTGTACAACATGATGAAAAAATCGAACGTCAAGATCAACATAGTACCGTTGGTACTCTTAATACTAGATTGATTTTTAAAGGAGATCCCGAAATAAAATCAGATTATGTTGTCGGGGAATTGTATAAGATAAAAGAATGAAAATCTTTTGGTGTTAGAATTCAGGATTTAAAAATCATATATGCAACATAAGTGACATTTTTGGTATCTTAGGATAAATAGATATTAAAAATGGAGCAGAATATAAATAATACCATTCTAACCCCTCGACAAAAATTAATAGATTTCATTATTCTTTGTTTAAGATGGTATTTGGTTTTTTATATGTTGGATTATGGATGGTCAAAATTCAGCATGCAGCAATTCGGCGTACACGATCCAACCATTCTTGAAAGGCCATTAAAAGATGTGAATGATTTTTATGTTGCTTGGCATTTATTTGGAAAAAGTACTTTCTTTAACCTTGCAACTGGAAGTGGTGAGATTATTGCAGCCATACTTTTACTGTATAATCGGACAGTAATAATTGGAATTTTATTTGTGCTGACTATTCTTTCTACTATCTTCATTATCGATGTTTCATTTATGGAAGATTATACACTGCCCGTAAGAGTATTTGGGATGATTCTTTCAGGAATTCTTATTCTTCTTTATTATAAGGAAAAAATAATGCAAGCTATCGAAGTATTGACACAAGACATAACTACTCGACTCAACTATAAATGGTGGGTGTTCCTCTTTCTCCCTATAATTGGATTCCTTATGGATTTTATTTTTGCCATTCTATTATATCCGGTCAGAAAC